>NZ_JBFODN010000193.1:0-41767 GCF_040908345.1 Aeromonas sp. R3-1 | reverse complement strand
TCTAGGTTGGTGGACAAAAAACGCACAATAAAAAGCCCGGGATGAACCCGGGCTTTTTATTGTCTGCTGAGCGGAGAGTTACTTGCCTATGCAGAAGCTGGAGAAGATACGGCCCAGCAGATCGTCGGAGCTGAATTCGCCGGTGATCTCGGAGAGGGACTCCTGCGCCAGGCGCAGCTCTTCAGCTACCAGCTCGCCGGCCACGAACACTTCCAGCTGCTCTTTGGCCACCAGCAGCCGCTCGGCAGCACGCTCCAGCGCATCCAGATGGCGGCGGCGGGCCATAAAGCCCCCTTCGGTGTTGCCCTGGAAGCCCATGCAGGCTTTCAGGTGCTCGCGCAGGGCGGGCAGCCCCAGCTCGGTTTTGGCGGAGATGCGGTAGACGGCGTGGCCCTGCTCCTGACTCGGTGCCAGATCCTCGCCGGTCAGATCGGCCTTGTTGCGAATGACGGTGAGGCCGATGTTTTTTGGCAACCGATCAACAAATTCCGGCCAGATCTCTCGCGGGTCAACCGCATCCGTGGTGGTGCCATCCACCATAAACAGCACCCGGTCGGCCTGTTCGATCTCGGCCCAGGCACGTTCGATACCGATCTGCTCCACCTTGTCCTGAGTGTCGCGCAGACCGGCGGTGTCGATGATGTGCAGCGGCATGCCATCGAGATGGATGTGTTCGCGCAGCACATCGCGGGTGGTACCGGCAATCTCGGTGACGATGGCCGACTCGCGGCCCGCCAGGGCATTTAGCAGGCTCGATTTGCCGGCGTTGGGGCGACCGGCGATCACCACCTTCATCCCTTCCCGCAGCAGCGCGCCCTGTTTGGCTTCCCCGCGCACGTCGTCCAGCTCGGACATGATGGCGTAGAGGTCGCCCGCCACCTTGCCGTCGGAGAGGAAGTCGATCTCCTCGTCCGGGAAGTCGATGGCCGCTTCCACATAGATGCGCAGCCGGATCAGGCTCTCCACCAGTTGCTGGATTTTGCTGGAGAACTGCCCCTGCAGGGAGTGCATGGCGCTGCGGGCGGCCTGTTCGCTGGAGGCTTCGATAAGGTCAGCGATAGCTTCGGCCTGGGCCAGATCCAGCTTGTCGTTGATGAAGGCACGCTCGCTGAACTCGCCGGGGCGGGCAGGGCGGATGCCATCGATTTTCAGAATGCGGCGGATCAGCATGTCCATGATGACGGGGCCGCCGTGGCCCTGCAGCTCCAGCACATCCTCGCCGGTGAAGCTGTTGGGGGCTTTGAACAGCAGGGCGATGCCCTGATCCAGTACCTGGCCTTGCTCATCCCTGAACGGCAGATATTCGGCGTAGCGCACCCGCGGGAGCTTGCCGAGCACTATCCCGGCGACCTGTTCGGCGGCGGGGCCGGAGACCCGGACTATGCCGACGCCACCACGGCCTGGCGCGGTGGCCTGGGCCACGATCGTATCTGTTGTCATCTTGCTTGGCTCGTTTGTTCGCTGATAGGAAAACGTAGTGGGGACATTGTAATAAAAAAGGCGACCCGAAGGCCGCCTCTTTTGTCATCACGGGAAGATTAGCTGCGTGAATGCAGTCCTTTCTTCTCCAGCTGACGATAGATGATGGTCTGCTGGATGATGGAGATGACGTTGCTCACCAGCCAGTAGAGAGTCAGGCCAGCCGGGAACCAGAGGAACATGAAAGTGAAGATGATCGGCATGAACTGCATCACTTTCTGCTGCATCGGGTCGGTTACGGTGGTCGGGCTCATCTTCTGCAGATACCACATGGAGGCACCCATGAGGATTGGCAGCACGAAGAAGGGGTCCTTCACTGACAGGTCAGTGATCCACAGGGCAAACGGCGCGTGACGCAGTTCGACGGACTCCATCAGTGCCCAGTAAAGGGCGATGAAGATCGGCATCTGAACCAGGATCGGCAGGCAGCCACCCAGCGGGTTGACCTTCTCCTTCTTGTACAGCTCCATCATGCCCTGAGACATCTTCTGGCGATCGTCGCCGAAGCGCTCGCGCAGGGCCGCAATCTTGGGTTGCAGCATGCGCATCTTGGCCATGGAGGTGTACTGGGCCTTGGTCAGCGGGAACATGATGCCGCGCACCAGCAGGGTCAGCATGATGATGGCCAGACCCCAGTTCTGGACGAAACCGTGGAACACGGTCAGCAGCCAGTGCAGCGGTTGGGCGATGAACCACAGCCAGCCGTAGTCGACGGTCAGGTCGAGGTGGTTAGCCACCTTGGCCATCTGGTCTTGCAGCTTGGGACCGACCCACAGCTTGCTGGTCACTTCAGCCTGTTGGCCGGCAGCCACGTCAACCAGCGGCGCCTTGTAACCGATGATGGCTTGGCCTTTGCCCGGGATCACACGGCTGTAGAAGCTGTTGGTATCGTCGGCATTTGGTGCCCAGGCAGAGACGAAGTAGTGTTGCAGCATGGCGACCCAACCACCCTTGGTGGTCTTGTTCAGGTCGGCATCCTTCATCTCGTCGAAGGTGTACTTCTTGTAGCGGGTATCTTCAGTGGAGAAGGCACCACCACGGTAAGCGCTGGCTACCATGGCATGACCTTCCTGATCCTTCGGCGTTGCTACGGTCTGCTTCAGCTGACCATAGAACTGCACCTGAACCGGCTCGGCAGATTTGTTGTCGATCTTGTAATCAACGCCAACGGCATAGTCGCCACGCTTGAGGATGAACTCCTTGGTGAAGACCACGCCCTTGCTGTCGGTCCAGGTCATCGGAACGACGACTTGATCCTGACCATCGGCCAGCTGATAGCTGGTCTGGGCGGCTTCATAGGTAGGACGACCTTCGGCCTGACTGTCCGGACCGTTGCGACCCACCAGACCGCTCTGGGCGATATAGAGGTGCTCAGGCTTGCTGGTCAGCAGCACGAACGGTTGGTCCTTGCCCTCTTCCAGTTTGTGAGACAGCAGTTCAGCAGACACGACGTCACCACCCTGGGTATCCAGGGTCAGCTTGAGCACGTCAGAGGAGACGGTGATCAGCTTGCGTGCGGCAGTCGCGTTGGCTTGCTCGGAAACCTGAGGAATATCACCGGTCTGACCGGCTTCAGGTACGAAATGTTCGGTTTGGGCCACGGTAGTCGGGGCCGGCTTCGGAGCCTTGTCGGACTCCCACTGTTGCCAGAGCAGAAAGCTCACGAACAGCAAACCGATCAGGAGTAGATTGCGTTGTGATTCCATAGTCTTCAGTTTCTTCGCTTTGGTTGCGGAACCGGGTCATAACCACCCTCGGATAAGGGATGGCATTTTAATAGACGTTTGCTAGCTAACCAAACGCCTTTTATGAAACCGTGAAGTCGGATGGCTTCTATCGCAAATTGGGAACAAGTTGGAGTAAAACGGCAGCGCGGCCCGAGCAGAGGGCTAATGATTAGCTGATACAGGCGTATCAGTTTGATAGCTACCCATTGCAACGGCGTGACAGAGTGCGCCATAGCTTTTCCAGTAACTTGAACAGTTCCTCGTTATCCATCTCTTTCACACCGGCCTTGGCGATCACCACGATGTCGATAGCGGGCAGCTGATGTTGTTTGAGGCGGAAACTTTCCCGGACCACCCGTTTGACACGGTTACGCCAGACGGCACGCTTGAGTGCTTTTTTAGGCACAGCGAGACCAAGACGAGAGTGTTCGAGTGAATTGGGGCAGGCGAGAAGCGTAATTTGCGGGGAAGCAGCCCGGACAGGCTCGGCGAAAACGCGTTTGAAGTGTTCGGGAGTTAACAGACGTAACTCCCGAGAGAAGGTGTGCTGGGTAGGCATTAGACTACCAGGCGGGCACGACCCTTGGCACGACGAGCGGCCAGAACTTTACGACCGTTGGCAGTTGCCATGCGGGCGCGGAAACCGTGAGAGCGCTTGCGCTTCAGGTTGGACGGTTGAAAAGTACGTTTCATGATTCGATTCCGTATTTCTGTACAGTTTTGATTGTCACACTTAGCCGACGCGCCAGCTATAGCGTGTGACGACTAGCAAAAGAGGCCGAATTCTAAACAGAGTTCGGCTTTTAGTCAATCCGCCGTTCCCTCTCATCCTGCCATGGTCTTGAAAAGGCCACTGCCGAGCGTGAGGATCCAGAGGATCAAGGGCTCCGGATTATACTGGCAACCCGGGGTTAAACAAGGGATCCCTCAATAAAAAAGGCGGCCAGGCCGCCAAAGAGAGAGCTATTTAAGGACTTTCCGCAAGAACTCCCGGGTACGGGGATCCTTGGGATCGACCAATATCTGATCCGGCGGGCCCTGCTCGACGATCCGCCCCCCTTCCATGAAGATCACTCGATCGGCAACATCACGAGCAAATTCAATCTCATGGGTCACCACCACCATGGTCTGGTGCTGGCGGGCCAACTCTTTCATCAGTCCCAAAACCTCGTCGACCCACTCGGGATCGAGGGCCGAAGTGGGCTCGTCAAACAGGATCACCTTGGAGTGGGCCGCCATGGCGCGACCAATGCCGACCCGCTGCTGCTGGCCGCCGGAGAGGGAGGCCGGATAGGCATCCTGCTTGTCGGCGAGACCAATGTCCTTGAGGATGCCGAGCGCTGTGGCACGGGCCTCGGCTTTTGGCTGCTTCCAGACGGTGATCAGCCCTTCGGCGATGTTGTCGAGCGCCGTCTTGTTGGCAAACAGGGCGTAATTCTGGAACACGAAGGAGGCCCGTTTGCGCAGCTCGATCGCCTGCTGTTCGCTGGCCTTGGCCAGATTCAGCTCGAGATCGTCGATGGCCAGGGTGCCCGCATCCGGGGTCTCCAGCAGGTTCAGGCAGCGCAACAGGGTCGATTTTCCGGTGCCGGAGGGGCCGATGATGACGACAATTTCCCCCTTTTTGACCTCCAGATCGATGCCGTTGAGCACCTGATTGCCGTGATATGCCTTGGAGAGGCCGGTTAGCTTGATCATGATAGCCCTCCTTTAATAGGCACGGTTGAGACGAATTTCCAGCAGATGCTGCAAGCGGGTAAAGAAGATCACCACCACCCAGTAGATCAGCGCCACCGCCATAAAGCTCTCGAAGAACTTGAAGGAGGAGGAGGCTTCCATCTGCGCCTTGCCCATGATCTCGGCCACTCCCAGCGTGAAGGCCAGCGAGGTGCTTTTGATCATGTCGATGAAGTAGTTCATCAGCGACGGGGTGGCGATGCGGGCCGCCTGCGGCAGGATGATCCGCTGCATAGCCTGATAACGGCTCATGCCGATACTGAGCGCCGCTTCCATCTGGCTTTTGTGAATGCCGAGGATGGCTGCGCGGATCGACTCGGCCATATAGGCGGCGAAGTGCAGGGTCAGACCGACGATGGCGGCGGTAAAGGCATCCATCCCCACGAAGATCGGGAATAGTTGCGGCAGTCCGTAGTAGAGCAGGAACAGCTGAACGAGAAGCGGTGTACCCCGAAAGAACGAGATATAGAGCATCGCCAGCCAGTGAATCGCAGGGACGCGAAACACTCGTACTATCGCCAGGGCCAGCGAGAGTACGAGTGCCAGCACGAATCCCCACAGGGCCATCTCCATCGTGGTGCCCAGATATTTGAGCAGGATGGGAAACAGCCCCAGCGTGTATTCGAGGTCAAATTCCATCATTTATTTGTCGGTGATGTCGGAAGCGAACCATTTCTCGGAGATCTGACGCAGGGAGCCATCCTTGCGCATGGCGGTCAGGGCCTCGTCGACCTTTTTCAGCAGCGCCTGTTTCTCCGGGGTCTTCAGGAAGGGCAGGGCGTTCTCGATAGTCTCGAACGGTGCGCCAGCCTGTTGCAGCGGCAGCTTGGACTCTTTGATCAGCTGGGCGGTGGAGACGCGGTCCATCACGAAGGCATCGATGCGACCCAGGGCAACATCCTGCTCGAAGGCGGAGTCATAGGTGCGGATATCGATCTTCTTGTTCGGGTCATTCTTGCGCAGCAGCTCTTCGAAGTTGGAACCCAGGTTCACGGCCACCTTCTTGCCTTCCAGATCCTTGATACCGTGAATGGTGCTGTTGCCCTTGCGTACCACGATCTGGGCGCCGTCATAGACGTAAGGCTGGGAGAAGTCGTACTTCGCCTTGCGCTCGTCGGTGATGGTGATCTGGTTGGAGATGGTGTCGATGCGGCCGGTTTCCAGCATGCCGAACAGGCCGGAGAAGCTGGCGGTCACGAATTCGACCTTGTAGCCGGTGCGCTCGCCGATCTGGTTCCACATATCCACTTCAAAGCCTTGCAGCTTGTCCTGCTTGACGAAGGTGAACGGGAAATATTTGCCAGACATGCCGACCTTGATGGTCTCTTGGGCGATGGCCTGACCGGACAGGGTGGCGAGCAGGATGGCTGCGCCGGAAATCAGTTTGATGGATGTTTTCATGGTGTTTCTCTCTCTCAATGTCTTGTATTTGTAGTTGTAATAACTGGCTTTACCCTGATGTTATTGGAATAAAATTTAAAAAATAAATGACATTTGGTTATATGAAATAACAGGAGAGAAGCACGGGATCGACCAATCCGGACGGTGGATCAAGCTGTGGGTAACTTTGGGGATGAAATCCGATCCAAAGGCGCTGGATCCTTGAAAGTCAAGGATCTTATTTGCTGGATCCACCGGGCGATGGCTGGAGATCCGGCGGCTAAAAACGTAGAATAGCCGGTCTTTAGTTAATCAATCGACAGGAGTTTAGAGTGACTGCTTCGCTATGGCAGCAGTGCCTTAACCGGCTGCAAGATGAGTTGCCCTCGGCAGAATTCAGCATGTGGATCCGGCCGCTTCAAGCGGAGTTGAGTGACAATACTCTGACCCTGTATGCACCGAATCGCTTTGTTCTGGACTGGGTACGAGACAAGTATCTCATCCGGGTTAACGGCATCATCAACGAACTCTGCGGGGTCGACGGCCCCGCCCTGCGTTTTGATATAGGCAATCGTCCCCATCCTGTTGCTGTCGCCAGAGCGCCGGTACAGGGTGCCGCGCCTGTGAATAACTTGCAGAAGAGCTGGGAAAGCAAGGCTGAAGCCAAGCCCGAGCCGAACCACAAGAGCAACACCAACGTGAACTATACCTTCGAGAATTTCGTCGAGGGTAAGTCCAACCAGTTGGCGCGTGCGGCTGCCCGTCAGGTAGCGGACAATCCGGGTGGTGCTTACAACCCGCTGTTCCTCTATGGCGGCACCGGCCTGGGTAAAACCCACCTGCTGCACGCCGTTGGCAATGCCATCAAGGAGAGTAAAAAAGATGCCAAAGTCATCTATATGCACTCCGAGCGGTTTGTTCAGGACATGGTGAAAGCGCTGCAAAATAACGCCATTGAAGAGTTCAAGCGTTACTACCGCAGCGTCGATGCCCTGCTCATCGATGATATCCAGTTCTTCGCCAACAAGGAGCGCTCCCAGGAGGAGTTCTTCCATACCTTCAATGCCTTGCTGGAAGGTAACCAGCAGATCATCCTGACCTCGGATCGCTATCCGAAGGAGATCAACGGTGTCGAGGATCGCCTCAAGTCCCGCTTCGGCTGGGGCCTGACCGTGGCGATCGAACCGCCGGAGCTGGAGACCCGCGTCGCGATCCTGATGCGCAAGGCAGACGAGAACCAGATCCATCTGCCGGACGAAGTGGCCTTCTTCATTGCCAAACGTCTGCGATCCAACGTCCGTGAACTGGAAGGCGCCCTCAACCGGGTGATCGCCAACGCCAACTTCACCGGCCGTGCCATCAACATCGATTTCGTGCGCGAAGCGCTGCGCGACCTGTTGGCACTGCAGGAGAAGCTGGTCACCATCGACAATATCCAGAAGACGGTGGCGGAGTACTACAAGATCAAGCTGGCGGATCTGCTCTCCAAGCGTCGTTCCCGCTCTGTTGCCCGTCCGCGCCAACTGGCGATGGCACTGGCCAAGGAGCTGACCAACCACAGTTTGCCGGAGATAGGTGATGCCTTTGGTGGCCGTGACCACACTACCGTTCTTCATGCCTGCCGCAAGATCGAGCAGCTGAAGGAGGAGAGTCACGACATCAAGGAGGACTATTCCAACCTGATCCGTACCCTTTCTTCCTGATAACGGAATCGAGTGGACAGATGCAGCGCGAATATTCCAACCTGATCCGAATCTTTTCCTCCTAATCACAACGGAGAGCACAGATGCAGCTCGAAATTAGCCGTGAGGCCCTGTTACGTCCTCTGCAACTGGTGTCCGGCGCCCTCGGCGGCCGACCGACCCTGCCGATCCTCGGCAACGTGCTGCTTGATGTCAGCAACGGTCTGCTGTCACTGACCGGTACCGATCTCGAAGTAGAGATGATCGGTCAGGTCTATCTGAACGGGGCCAGCGAAGATGGCCGCACCACAGTACCGGCGCGCAAGCTGCTGGATATCTGCCGTGGTCTGCCGGAAGGCGCCGAGATCCGTCTCAATACCGAAGGGGAGCGCCTGATCATCCGCTCCGGTCGTTCCCGCTTCAACCTCTCGACCCTGCCAGCGACCGAGTATCCGAACATCGAGGATTGGGAATCCGTGCTCGAGTTCGATATCAGCCAGCTGGAGCTGAAGAAGCTGATCGATGCGACCCAGTTCTCCATGGCCAGCCAGGACGTGCGTTACTACCTGAATGGCATGCTGTTCGAGAGCGAAGGTCACGGTCTGCGCACCGTGGCGACCGATGGTCACCGTCTGGCCACCTGCCGCCGCGAGGTAGTAGGGGAATCGCTGCCCGATCATCAGGTTATCCTGCCGCGCAAAGGGGTACTGGAGCTGGTGCGTCTGCTGGAGGCGGAAGACAAGCCGGTGCGGCTGCAGATCGGTCGCAGCAATCTGCGTGCAGCCCTCGACGGCTTCATCTTCACCTCCAAGCTGGTGGATGGCCGCTTCCCGGATTGGCGCCGCGTCATTCCGCGCAACAGCGACAAGGCCCTGATCGCCGGTCGTGAGGATCTGCGTCAGGCGTTTGCCCGTGCCGCCATCCTCTCCAACGAGAAATTCCGTGGGGTGCGTCTCAATCTGCAGGAAAACCTGCTGCGCATCACCGCCAACAACCCGGAACAGGAAGAAGCCGAAGAGCTGCTTGACGTACAATATGCCGCTGGCGAGATGGAGATCGGCTTTAACGTCTCTTATGTGCTCGACGTGCTGAATACGTTAAAATGTGACCAAATTCGGATTAGCCTGAGCGATTCCATCAGCAGTGCCATTATTGAGGATTTTGAACATCAGGATGCTCAGTACGTGGTGATGCCGATGCGGATCTAGTCGTGTCCCTGGTCAAACTCCAGCTCAGCGACTTTCGCAATATCCAGCAAGCCAGTCTCAAGCTGTCGCCCGGCCTCAACATTCTGGTCGGGTGCAATGGCAGCGGCAAGACCAGCGTGCTGGAAGCCATTCACTACCTTGGTCTGGGGCGCTCCTTTCGCACTCATTTGACCGGGCGGGTTATCCGCCAGGGGGAGAGGGCATTTACCCTGTTTGCCCAGTGCGAGCTGGAGGGGCGTCAGGTACCGATCGGTCTTGCCAAAGACAAGAGTGGCGAGACCCAGCTCAAGATTGCCGGGGCGCAGGCCCAGCGGCTGGCCGATTTGGCGGAGCTGTTGCCGGTGCAGTTGATCCATCCCGATGGCTTCAACCTGCTGACGGGCGGGCCTCAGGCTCGCCGGGCCTGGCTCGATTGGGGCGTTTTCCATCAGGAGCCGACCTTCTTTGCCCTCTGGGGGCGAGTGCGGCGGCTGCTGAAACAGCGCAATGCGCTGCTGCGTCAGAGCACCCAGTACCGCCAGCTGGCGTTTTGGGATCAGGAGTTGGTGCGGCTGGGGGGTGATCTGGCCGAGTTTCGCGCCAGTTATTGTCAGGCCATTACGCCTCTGATCAAGGAGATGACGGCGGATTTTCTGCCGGAATTCGATATCAGTCTCGGCTTTTACCGGGGCTGGGAGAAAGATACTCCCCTCGGCGATCTGCTGGAGGCGGGGTTTGAGCGGGATCGGGCGCTGGGCTATACCGGTGTCGGTCCACAGAAAGCCGATGTGCGCCTCAAGGCGAACGGGGTACCCGCTCAGGATATTTTGTCCCGGGGTCAGCTGAAGTTGCTGGTCTGCGCCATGCGACTGGCCCAAGGGCTCTATTTGAATCAACATAGCAGCCGTGGCTGTATTTTTTTAATTGACGATTTTGCCTCTGAACTGGATGTCGACAAGCGCCGCTTGCTGGCCGCAAGGCTGAAGCAGTGCGCGTCCCAGGTGTTTATCACCGCCATCGACACCGGTCAGCTCGCAGACATGATGGATGCGAATGACTGCAAGTTGTTCCACGTGGAACAAGGTAAAATCTCCGAAACGTTAGAGAAGGCAGAGAGTAAGCTATGAGTGAAAATACTTACGACTCCTCGAATATCAAGGTGCTGAAGGGCCTGGATGCGGTCCGCAAGCGCCCGGGGATGTATATCGGCGATACGGATGATGGCTCGGGTCTGCACCACATGGTGTTCGAGGTCGTCGATAACTCCATTGACGAGGCGCTCGCTGGCTACTGCTCCGATATTCTGGTCAAGATCCATTCCGACGGTTCTGTCTCTGTGCGTGACAATGGCCGGGGTATCCCGGTAGACATGCACGAGGAGGAGGGCCGCTCCGCCGCAGAGGTCATCATGACCGTGCTGCACGCTGGCGGTAAGTTCGATGACAACTCCTACAAGGTATCCGGCGGCCTGCACGGTGTGGGTGTCTCGGTAGTTAACGCCCTCTCTGACAAGCTGTTGCTGACCATTCGTCGTAACGGTCACGTCTACGAGCAGACCTATCATCTGGGTGAGCCACAGGCGCCGCTCAAGCAGATTGGCGACAGCACCGGCACCGGTACCGAAGTTCGCTTCTGGCCGAGCCCGGCCATTTTCAGCGATACCCTGTTCCACTACGAGATCCTGGCCAAGCGCCTGCGCGAGCTCTCCTTCCTCAACTCCGGTGTCTCCATCCGTCTGCAAGACGAGCGTGATGGCCGCGAGGCGCATTTCTGCTACGAGGGTGGCATCAAGGCGTTCGTTGAATACCTGAACCAGAACAAGACCCCGATCCACCCGAAGGTGTTCCATTTCACCACCGAGCAGGATGGTATCGGCGTTGAAGTGGCGATGCAGTGGAACGACGCCTATCAGGAAGGGGTCTACTGCTTCACCAACAACATCCCGCAGCGGGATGGTGGTACTCACCTCGTTGGCTTCCGTACCGCGCTGACCCGTACTCTGAACTCCTATATGGACAAAGAGGACTACAGCAAGAAGGCCAAATCTGCCGCCAGCGGTGATGACGTGCGTGAAGGTCTGATTGCCGTTATCTCCGTCAAGGTGCCGGATCCCAAGTTCTCATCCCAGACCAAAGACAAGCTGGTCTCTTCCGAAGTGAAGACCGCCGTTGAACAGGCGATGGGTGAGAAGCTGGCTGACTTCCTGCTGGAAAACCCGGGCGATGCCAAGATCGTGGTCAACAAGATCATCGATGCGGCCCGTGCCCGCGAAGCGGCCCGCAAAGCCCGCGAACTGACCCGCCGCAAAGGCGCGCTGGATATCGCCGGTCTGCCCGGCAAGCTGGCTGACTGTCAGGAAAAAGACCCGGCTCTTTCCGAACTCTACATAGTGGAAGGGGACTCTGCTGGCGGTTCCGCCAAGCAGGGTCGCAACCGTAAGAACCAGGCCATCCTGCCGCTCAAGGGCAAGATCCTGAACGTAGAGAAGGCCCGTTTCGACAAGATGATCTCCTCGCAAGAGGTGGGTACCCTGATCACCGCACTGGGTTGCGGTATCGGTCGCGACGAGTACAACCCGGACAAGCTGCGTTATCACAACATCATCATCATGACCGATGCGGACGTCGATGGTGCGCACATCCGAACCCTGCTGCTGACCTTCTTCTATCGTCAGATGCCGGAAATCATCGAACGTGGCTACGTCTACATCGCTCAGCCGCCGCTCTATAAAGTGAAGAAGGGCAAGCAGGAGCAGTATCTGAAAGACGAAGATGCGCTGCTGCAGTACCAGACCGCCATGGCGCTGGATGGTGCTACCCTGCACGTTAACGAGTCTGCCCCGGCCATCGGTGGCGAGGCACTGGAGCGCCTGGTCAACCAGCACCGCTCGGTGACTCACCTGATCACCCGCATGTCTCGTCGTGCGCCGGAAGCTGTGCTGACCCAGCTGATCTATCAGCCGGAGTTGAACGAAGCGCTGCTGAACAGCGAGAGCGATCTGCTGGCCTGGTGTCAGGGGATGGAAGCCGTGCTCAACGAGAGCAACCACGGTATCCAGTACCAGATCCAGGTTCGTCGTGATGAAGAGCGCAGCCTGTACGTGCCGCACGCCGTGGTACGTCAGCACGGTGTTGACCGCGAATATCCGCTCAGCTACGACTTCCTGCAGTCCGGTGAGTACCGTCAGTTGGTTTCGCTGGGCAAGGAGATCGCCAACCTGATCGAGGAAGGTGGTTTCATCAAGCGTGGCGAGAAGGTCAAACCGGTTGCCAACTTCGTGGAAGCCGTCGAGTGGCTGATGGGCGAAGGCAAGCGCGGCATCTACATCCAGCGCTATAAAGGGCTGGGTGAGATGAACCCGGACCAGCTGTGGGAAACCACCATGGATCCGGAAGCCCGCCGCATGCTGCGCGTCACCATCGACGACGCCGTCGGCGCTGACCAGCTCTTCTCCACCTTGATGGGTGATGCCGTTGAGCCCCGTCGTGACTTTATCGAGACCAACGCCCTGCGCGTGGCCAACCTCGACGTCTAATCGGCGCAGTCAGACAGCAAAAAGCCGCTCCTTGTGAGCGGCTTTTTTTTATTTTCAGGGGCGGGGAAATGGCACGTTCCACGTGAAACATGAAACTGCTTGGTGTTGATGGTTATAACTCAGCTCAGTTCTGGTGCCAGGCAGTAGAGTCGCAGGCGATGGCCATCGGGATCAACAGCCATGCCGGTATAGCCAAACTCCATCCGGGTTGGTTGCTGGAGGATGGTCAGGCCACGAGCTTGCCACTCTGACAAGCCAGAATCGACACTGGTTTCATCAGGCAGCGAGAAGGCCAGTTCCATGGCGCCAGCACTTTGGGTAACGGCTGGCTCGACGGTGGTACTGGACCAGAGCGCCAGTCTGGCGCCTGACTCGAATACGAACATGGCAAAGGTAGGTGACTCCTCCACCGGCTGGCGACCGAACAGCTCTCGGTAGAAGAGCGCGCTGCGGGTCGGGTTGGCAACGTAGAGGATGGTGAACTGGGGGACTAACATGGTGATGCTCCTTGCTGATGAGATGGCGCATCGGCGCCGACCCCGTCAGCATGGCGCTACCTGCTGTCAGTTTCTGTCAGCAATGAATTTAGGCTGTGGGATCTGCTGGGTGGCGCGCCACTCCTTCAGCAGGCTCTCTCTGCTTTTTGGATAGCGGCAATCTTGTGGCTGCATCCGGGTGATGCGATCGACCCGAAAGTGGCGAAAGCCCTGACGCAGTTCGCACCAGGCCACCAGTACCCGTACCTGTTCGAAGTAGCCTAGAGCAAAGGGCCAGACGGTGCGCTCAGAGGCCTCATCCTTGAGATCCCGATAGATCAGGGTCACCTTACGTTGCTGGCGGATGGCACTGCGCAGGGGGGCTTCATCGGTGAGGCTGTCGCTGCGGGAGGTGCCGATCAGCAGGGCATTGCTCTGGAGCTGCTGGCGATAGTCGGCGGGCAGCACGGCTTCTATCTTGGCCAGCGCACTGCTGGCCGATGCACTCAAGGCTCCGTCACCGTGGGCGACTACCCAACGCGAACCAAGCACCAGTGCATCCAGCTCCTCTTCACTGAACATCAGTGGCGGCAGCATGAAGCCGGGACGCAGCACATAGCCGATCCCTGGTTCACCCTCGATATGGGCACCTTGCGCCTGCAGGGTGGCGATATCCCGATAGAGGGTGCGCAGGCTGATGCCAAGCTGGCTGGCCAGCTCCGCGCCTGTGATGGCGTAACGGTGGCCGCGCAGCAGCTGGAGCAGGGCCAGCAGGCGTTCGGAACGGGACATGGGATGACTCCTCGGGATTTCTGATTAGCCTGCCATAGCGGAGTGAGCGGGTATAGAGGATGTCATCAGACATTGTTACCGCGAAAAGATCGTCGCCACTCGCTGGGGGAGATGGCAAAGCGCGCGCGGAAGTGATTGCGCAGGGAGGTGGCACTCTTGAAGCCGACCAGCTCGGCGATGCGATCGATGGAATGGCCGCTTACCTCCAGCAGTTCCTGACTGCGCCTGAGCCGCTCCGCCAGCAGCCATTCACCCACCGAGAGGCCGGTAGCCTGATGAAAACGGCGGGTAAAGGTGCGTCGACTCATCAGGGTGAGATCTGCCAGAGAGTCCAGGGTGTGAGGGTCGGCCAGATGGGCACGCAGGTGGTCGAGCAACTGGTTCATCCGGACATCGCGGGTGGAGGCGGGCACCGGCTGCTCGATAAACTGGGCCTGCCCCCCTTCCCGGTGAGGCGGGATAACCAGCCGCCGCGCCACCTTGTTGGCGATGGCCGAGCCGTGGTACTGGCGCACCAGATAGAGGCAGCAGTCCAGCCCGGCGGCAGTACCTGCCGAGGTGACCAGCCCCTCGTCATCCACATAGAGGGCGTTGGTATCGAGCTGCACGCAGGGAAAGCGGTGGCAGAAATCCTGTTCGTACTCCCAGTGGGTCGATGCCTTGCGACCATTGAGCAGCCCAGCGTAGGCGAGCACATAGGTGCCGAGACAGAGCCCGACCAGTCGGGCACCTCTGGCTCTGGCGGCAATCAGGGCATCGAGCAGCGCTGCGGGTGGCCGTGCTGCCGGGTCGTGCCAGAAGGGGATGACGATGATCTCCGCCTCGGCCAGCACCTCCAGCCCATGAGGAGCCTGAATGGTGAAGCCTTGCGCCGAGTGTGAATGAGGGTTGCCATCACCGCAGCAGATCTTGAGCTCGAACAGCGGCTGGCCCGGCAGGATATCGCCGAAGATGAGGCAGGGGACGGCGCAGTGAAAAGGGCTGAAGTGATCGAAGGTCACCACGGCAACGATCGGGGTGGGCATTATGTTGACTCCTCTCTGCGCGCAGACCTCTCATCATAAGCGTTCGGCAGTGAAAGCCGAAGGGCCATGTCTGGCATGACCCTCCTGCGGATCACTGCGATATCGCCTCGCCATCTTCCGGCACACGTACCCGATCCATCATGCCCCGTTCCGCCAGATAGTCGCGCAGCTCCTGGCGCGACAGCACGGCGTGGTTGACCGCCTCCATATGGCTAGCGATCAGCGTGGCCTGCGGTGCGGCCTGATAAACGGCGGCGACATCCTCCTTGCCCATGATGATGGAACCGAGTCCGGGCACCTGTGCATCGCCGCAATTGAGGATGATGACCTCAGGCTGATGCTGTTGCAGGGCTTGCTCGACCGAGGGATGCCATATGGTATCACCGGCCAGATAGAGGCTCTGTTCATCGGGATGGGAGAAGACCACGCCGCATACTTCTCCCATGCGCTCGCCCAGTACCGCCATCAACGGGTCGCTGCCGTGCTGGCCACCGGTCTGCTGCAGGCGAATGCCGGCAAACTCGGGCTGGTCGCTCAGCAGCCGCACATCCTCAAAGCCACTGGCACGAATGGCATCAGCATCTTTCTGATGTTGTACCAAGAGCGGCAGATGTTTGGGGATCAGGGCTCTGGCGGCATCGTCCCAGTGGTCGGGATGGTCGTGGGTGACGATAACGGCGTCCACATCGACCAGCTCATTGATCGGCCGCGGCAGCTCGACCAGCGGATTGCGCAGCTGGCTGTTGGCGGTGCCCTCAAAGCCGGGGAAGGCCCCCTTGGCCGAGAGCATGGGGTCGATCAGAAAGCGGGTGCCGGCATAGTCGAGCAGCAAGGTAGCGTTGCGAACCTGGGTAATCTTCATGGGATGGCTCCATGTTGGCTGGTGGATATGCAACCAATTATGGGGCGCTAAGCGAGTTGCCATCAGTGGCCCACGGGTCGATTATCATCACTATCGGGCCAACGGGTTGATGTTCTACAGGTCGGCGCGGCCATTTAAAAAATTTGAAAAAATCCCCTTGAAAGGAAAAAGTGAGCCCCTATATAGGTAACAAGGCCGGAACGCTCGACAGAGGTTTCGACCAGGCGCCAGTCCATTAGGAGGGCAAACAATCCGTTATCGCTCACAAGAGGGTAATACTATGCGTTCTATCGACTTTTCTCCGCTCTATCGTTCTGCCATCGGTTTCGATCGTCTGGCCAATCTCATCGAATCTGCGGCCAGCAATGGCAATGCCGGTTATCCCCCCTACAACATCGAGCAGCTGGGTGACAACGACTACCGCATCAGCATGGCGGTGGCGGGCTTTACCCAGGAAGAGCTGGAGCTGAGCTTCCAGGAAAATCTGCTGACGGTGAAGGGCAACAAGCAGGCCGACACTGGGCGCAACTATCTCTATCAGGGGATCGCCGAACGTGGTTTCGAGCGCCGCTTCCAGCTGGCCGACTATGTGCGGGTGAAAGGGGCCGACCTGAAAAACGGCTTGCTGCACATCGAGCTGGTGCGTGAAGTGCCCGAGGCGATGAAGCCGCGCAAGATCGAGATCAACGGCTGATAGCCTGAACTCACTGAAATTTTAAAATTTCCCGGGTGCCGATGACGGGCCTGTGGAGAGTTGAACCTGTTGCTTATTAGAAGGATAGGATTATGCGTAACCTCGATTTTTCTCATCTCTATTCCAACGCCGTCGGCTTCGAGCGGATGGCCCGTGAGCTGGAAGGTCTGTTCGAGCAGAAGACCGCCGCTTACCCCCCGTACAACATTGAAAAGCGCGATCAGGATGGCTATCGCATCACGGTCGCCGTGGCTGGCTTCGAGCGCGAAGAGCTGGAGCTGGAGACCGAAAACGGCACCCTCAAGGTGAAGGGGCGCAAAGGGGCTGCGGCTGGTGAGCGTCAGTTCCTCCATCAGGGGATTGCCGAGCGCGACTTCGAGCTCGCCTTCAAGCTGAGCCAGCACGTGGAAGTGCAGGGCGCCAAGCTGGAGCATGGTCTGCTGACCATCGATCTGGCGCGCGAATTGCCGGAGGCGCTCAAGCCCCGCGCCATCCCCATCGGTAAACCCGAGCAGCTGGCGCTGCCCGGTTAAGCAAATCGGATCGCGATAAACAACAAAGGCCTGCATCTGCAGGCCTTTCTGTTTTTGGCTGGTGGCCGGACTGACTTAGCCGGCGTAGAGGGCATTGATTTCGTCTGCCAGAATGGCGATGCCACGGCGCACCAGCTCCTCGCTCTGGGAGTAGTTGAGGCGGATGCACTCTTGGCTGTGGCGCCACTCGGGGTCATCGATGCCCGGGAAGAAGTAGTGACCCGGCACGATCAGCAGGTTCTTCGCCTTCAGTCGCTCATAGAGCTCCTGACAGTGGATCGGCAAGCCTTCAAACCAGAGCCAGAGGAAGAGGGCGCCTTCCGGTTTATGAATGTGGAAGCGCGGGTCGGGGATCGCTTCGCGCAGCAGCTGCACCGCCAGCTCTGCCTTTTGCTGATAGAAGGGTTTCACCACCTGTTCGCTGAGGGTGATGATCTCGCCGCTCTCAATCATCGGGATGGTGATGGCAGGCCCCAGACTGCCCGGCGCCAGATTGATGATGCCGCTCAGGTTGGTGATGGCCTGAATGATCTTCTCGTCGGCGATGACGATGCCGCAACGGGTGCCTGGCAGGCCCAGCTTGGAGAGGCTCATGCAGAGGATGGTATTGGTGTTCCAGAACGGCTTGGCTTCGCTGAAGATGATGCCCGGGAAGGGGACGCCGTAGGCGTTGTCGATCAGCAGCGGAATCCCCTTATCGCGGGCGATCTGATCGAGATGTTCGATCTCTTCGTCGGTCAGCACATTGCCGGTGGGATTGGTGGGGCGGGAGACACAGATCACCCCGATATCGTCACCCACCTGCAGGCTCTCGAAATCCACATGGTACTTGAACTGGCCATCGGGCAGCTTCTCGATGGTGGGCTTGTAGGCCACGAAGTAGTCGTCGGCCAGCGCCGAGTCGGCATAGCCGATGTACTCGGGGGCGAGTGGGAACAGCACCTTCTTCTTGCGGCCATCGGCAAATTCGCCGGCCAGCAGGTTGAACAGGTAGAAGAAGGCATTCTGACTGCCGTTGGTCAGGGCGATATTGCGGGCCGAGATATCCCATCCCAGCTCCTTGCTGAGCAGGGCAGCCAGCGCTTTGGTGAACCTGTCTTTGCCTTGCGGGCCGTCGTAGTTGGCCATCGCTTTGACCAGCTCGCCGTTGTCGAGCAGGCTCTTGGCCTCGGCTTGAAAGCATTCCAGCATGGCGGGGATGGGGGCCGGATTGCCGCCACCCAGCATGATGGCGTCCGGATTGGTCAGCCCCTGATTGAGGTCATCCATGAGTTGGGTAATACCGGCGTGGCGAGTGAACTTCTCGCCGAACAAGGAAAATTCCATTCAGTGACAGATCCAGATTTGAGTTACGGGGATGTTGCACCATAGCTCAGTTTAAAAGCGGGTGTCGATCAAAAAGATGGGACGTTCCACGTGGAACATGGTGCAAAAATCAAGCGTGGTTAAAAGCACCAACTGTTGGTTTAAAAATGACCTAGCGGGATGCATTTTGCGACTCAATTTGGTATCGAGATATAGTTAATTTAAACAAAATCATCATGTTATGAATTGTGTGAGGATTGGCACAACTATTGGAATAGCTATCTGGTCATCTCAACCATACCGGAGCAAACCAGATGAAAAGCCTGATCGCTACCCTGATTGTGAGTGCCCTGAGCCTGAACGTGATGGCCAACGAAAACCCGCGGCCCGAGCTGGAGAGTGCCCAGCTGGAGCAGGATGTGCAGAGCGAGTTGCAACAGGCATCCCATGCCGTGGTGCAGGATGCGTTGCACAATCTCAAACCGCTGGCGCTGGATACCCTGGTGGTGGAGGCGAGTCAGGCTGTGGCGACTCACCCCGAGAGCTGAGGTAGCGCAGGGGGGTCTGTCCTGTATGTTGTTTGAAGAAGCTGATGAAGGCGCTGTCGCTGGAGAACTCCAGCGCAGCGGCAATCCGGCTGATGGGCTCGCTTTCTGCCAGCAGCTCCATGGCGCGCAACAGCCGCCACTGCTGACGCCACGCCTGATAGCTCATGCCGGTCTCCCGCATGAAGATGCGGCCAATGGTCTTGTCACTGGCACCCACCCGCTCGGCCAGCCGGTTGAGCCGATCTGGCAGGGCATCCCCCCGTTTCAACTGCTGTAGCCAGTCGCCCAGTCTGGGATCGGTCGGCAGCGGCAACTGCCACGACTCCCGCGGCGCCTGCCCCAACTCCTCCATAAACAGTGCAACCGTCCGTTGCTGCTGCTCTTGCGGTTTGTCCCACGGCCAGAGCGCCATCCGCTCGATCAGTTCGTGCAGCAGCGGATTGACCGCCAGCACTTCGACCGTGCCGGGCAACTCGGGGTGCGGCTGGAAGTAGAGGGAGCGGTAGGCCACCACACCGCGCATCAAGATCCGGTGTGAGGTGCCTGCAGGCAGCCAGGCGGCGCGGGTGGGTGGCAGCAGGCAAACCCGACCTTCCAGCTCCATGGTCATGCAGCCGGATTGGGCGAACAGCAGCTGATGGCGTTGATGTTGATGCAGACCCGAGTCGTGCCAACCGAGGGCGGAGGCAATGCCGATCACGCTGCCCGTCAGCTGGTCGGGGTCAAAAGGGTGATCGGGAAGAATAAAGGCCATATGTCCGATTTTTGATGTTTATAGTCCTGCTTATTGTAATCAGACAATCTGAATCTCTCTAGAATGGCGACCTCTTGTGAAGGAGGTTTGTCATGAACAACAAGTTGCCACCGCTCTGGCTGGTGGTGGGGTTGATGATGTTTCCCCAAATTGTGGAGACCATCTACAGCCCGGTCCTGACCCACATCGCCAGCCAGTTTCAGGTGAGCGAGGGGCAGGCATCCCAGACCCTGTCGGTCTATTTTCTGGCGTTTGCGGTGGGCGTGGTCTGCTGGGGACGGCTCTGCGATCTGATTGGGCGGCGTCCTGCCATGCTGGCGGGTCTGCTCACCTATGGTGTAGGCACCCTGCTGGCGCTGCTGGCCAATCAGTTTGAAACCCTGCTGCTGGCCCGGGTTATCTCGGCCTTTGGCGCTGCGGTGGGATCCGTGGTGACCCAGACCATGCTGCGCGATAGCTATCAGGGCAGCGATCTGGCGCGGGTCTTCTCGGTGATGGGTATAGCGCTCTCACTCAGCCCAGTGTTGGGGTTGCTCAGTGGCGGCCAGCTGGCGAGCGGGTTCGGCTATCTCGGGGTGTTCAGCTGTCTGCTGATACTGGCGGTAGGTTTGTTGCTGGTGACCTGCTGGCAGTTGCCGGAAACCCGTCCGGTTAGTACCCAGCGAGTCGCGCTCTGGCCGCTGGCGTGCCGGATGATAAATGATGGTGGGCTCTGGCGCAGTGCCATGCTAGTTGCCCTGTTCAACACCATGCTGTTTGGTTACTACAGTCTGGCCCCGTTCCTGTTTGCTGGGTTGGGGTTGAGCACTGGCGAGTTTGGTTACTCGGGGATCTTGCTGGCGTTGGCGACTCTGCTCGGCAGCCTGCTCAACAAGCATCTGCTGGGGAGGGGGTGGCTGCCGTCATCTCTGGTCAGGTTGGCTTGCGCTCTGGCGCTGGTTACCGGGCTGCTGGTATGGGCGACTCAGGCCAGCCTCTGGTTCCTGTTGCCCATGATGGGTGTAGTCATCGCTTTTGGGCTGGCGATTCCTAATGTGCTGAGTCAGGCGCTGCTGGCCTATCGCGAGGTAGCGGGCAGTGCTGGTGCCCTGTTCGGGCTTGGCTACTACCTGCTGCTTAGTCTGGGGTTGGCGGTGGCGGCCGGATTGCAGGAGCTCGGCCTGTTGCTGAGTGGCTGCGGTCTGCTGGCGCTGATTTGCAGCGGGCGTCGTTCCACGTGAAACGTCAGTTGCCGATAAAGCGGTAGCCGATACCGGATTCGGTCTCGATAAGCGTCGGTTGCTGGGGGTTATCCCCCAGCTTTTTGCGCAGACTGGCGATGACGATGCGCAGGTAGTGGGTGTCCTCCTTGTGGCTCGGCCCCCAGATGTCGTTGAGCAGCTGGGTCTGCATCACCAGCTTGCCGGGGTGGCACACCAGCGCTTGCAGCAGGGCGAACTCTTTGCGGGAGAGAGGGATCTCCTCGTCTTTCATGGTTACCTTGTGGCTGCTGACATCCAGCGTCAGGCCGCATTGGGGGAAGTGGCGTCGCTCGCCGCTGCTGACGCCAGCACGTTGGCGCAACAGCACGCGAATACGTGCCATCATCTCACCGATGCCGAACGGCTTGCTCATGTAGTCGTTGGCACCGGCATCCAGCAGTCGCACCTTCTCCTGCTCCGAATCACGGGCCGACAACACCAGCACAGGATTGGGGTGGTGTTCGCGAATGGCCTGCAACACCTGAATGCCATCGCCATCCGGCAGACCGAGATCGAGGATCACCAGATCGGGGTTGAGGTGGCGATACTGCTCCAGCCCTTCATTGACCCCCACCGCCTCACTCACCTGATGCCCCTCGGCAATCAGGCTGATCCGCAGAAAGCGACGGATCGCCGCTTCATCATCTATGACCAGAATGTGCGCCATCAGACCTCCGGTGAATTGAGCGCGAGCGGCAGGGAGATGCGCATGCAGGTGCCGTTGCCATTGGGGCCGGAGAAGGCCCAAATCTTGCCGCCGTGGGCCTCTATCATAGCGCGGGAAATGGCGAGGCCAAGCCCGGTGCCACGGCTGCCGCAATCGCCCACCGGTTGGGTGTAGAAGAGATTGAAGATCTTCTCCCGATCCGACTCGGCGATACCGACCCCGATATCGATGATGTCGATGATGAGGTCTGGCTCGGCCACCATTACCTTGAACTCGATGGGGGTGCCTGCCGGCGAGTAGCGAGAGGCGTTGTCGAGGATGTTGACCAGCACCTGTTCGATCAGGGCGCCATGGACATAGAGCTGGGGCACATGCTGATCGAAATGGACCAGCAGCTTGTGCTGGCGCCAGGAGGAGTCGAGCCGCTTGCGGGCGCTTTCCACCAGATCCGCCAGATCGACCCAGTCCCGTTTCAGCTGGAAGTCGGGGGAGCCGATACGGGTCATATCCAGCAGATTCTGCACATAGCTGTGGAGGCGGCGCGCCTCCTCCTGCACCGAGTTGAGCAGTTCGTCGCGGTCTTCGGCGGGGATCCGGTCACCATATTCCAGCAGAGTGCTGCCTGCCCCCATGATGGTCGCCAATGGCGTCTTCAAATCGTGGGAGACCGAGGAGAGCAGGGCTGCGCGCATCCGGTCGGTCTCCGCCTGCAGCTGGCTGTCGGCCAGCCGCTCGTTGAGGTCGATCCGCGCCAGCGCGGCGCGAATGTCGGTGAGCAGCGCCTGCAACTGGTGTTCGGCAGAGGAGGAGAGCGGATTGGCCAGCGTTATGCCGATCACCAGATCATCGCTGAGGTGGTGATACTGGGCCTCGGCGGCATTGAGGGTCGCAGTGTGGGCCCCGGCGCTCTGCTTCTGGGCCAGACACCAGTCGATGGCCGCCTTGTCGGTCTGGCCGGGCCTGTGCTTCTCGTTGCCGAGCCGATCATTGAACTCCTTGTCGATCACCACGGTCGGCTGGCCGAGCGCCAGTGAAATGGCCTGGGCACCTTGTCTCAAAACCTCCTCCGGGCTGCTGGCGGTGGCCAGCCCCTGACTGAGGGAGAGCAGAGCATTGCCCAACTGCTGGGTCTCGCGCAGACCGATCAGCTGTTGCCGCTGGCGGGAGGCGAGCCGTCCCGCCGTCATGCCGACGATAAGCAGTACAAACAGAGTGAGCAGGTCGCTGTGGTTGGCGACGCTCAGGGAGAAGTAGGGGGCGGTGAACAGCAGATTGTGGGCGATAAAGCCCAGCACCGCCGCCAGCGTGGCGGGTACCAGACTGGTGGTGAGGGCAGTCGCCAGAACCCCCAGTACAAAGATGAGTGGCAACGCTGCGGGCGGCAGCCAGTAGGAGAGCCCCCAGGCGGCGGCCGAGGTGATCCCCATGATGGTCACCGCCAGCAGGCTGTGGTGAATATCCTTCGGGGTCGGGACGCGCATCCCCACTTCGGGCTTCTGCTTCTCGGTATCGACCAGCGTGATTTCGAGCCCTTGCGCCTGCTTGAGCAGGTGCTGCACCAGCGAGCGGCGCCACGGCGCCTTGTGAGGTTTGCCGAGCAGCAGCTGGGAGACCTGCTGCTGTTCGGCGGTCTCCAGCAGGGTGTTGGCGACCGCCGGACTGGAGAGGGTCAGCACCTTGGCACCGAGGTGGGAGGCGAGCGCCAGCGCCTGCTCCACATCGGCAGAACGGCGGCCATTGCTGTCGACATGCACCACCAGCCACGGAAGCTGACGGCGCTGGGCAAAGCGGTGGCCGTAGCGCACCAGCGCCGAGCCGTGCAGGTCACCGAGGCAAACCATCAGCTTGCCCCGCAGCGGCAAGGTGCTCTTGCCTGCTGCCTGCCACTGCAGTTGCAGATCGCCCTCCACATGGCTGGCGGCGGTCTGCATCGCCAGCTCCCGCAATGCGGTGAGGTTGTTGAGGGAGAAGAAGGATTGCAGCGCCGCCTTGGCCTGATGGGGCACATAGACCTTGCCCTCCTTGAGGCGGCCGAGCAGCTCCTTGGGGGGCAGGTCGATCAGCACCAGACTGTCGGCTTCCAGCAGCACCTGATCGGGCAGGGTCTCTTTCACCCTGACCCCGGTCAGCTGCCACACCAGATCGTTGAGGCTCTCCAGATGCTGCACGTTGAGGGTGGTGTAGACGTCGATCCCGGCGTTGAGCAGCTCCTCCACATCCTGCCAGCGCTTCTCGTGGCGGCTGCCGGGGGCGTTGCTGTGGGCCAGCTCGTCCACCACGGCGATGGCCGGTTTGCGGGCGAGCAGGCCGTCGAGATCCATCTCCTCCAGTCGCTGCTGGCGGTGCATGTGGATCTTGCGCGGCATGATGGCGAGCTTGTCGAGCAGAGCCAGGGTCTCCTGACGGCCGTGGGTTTCCACCACGCCGATCAGGATGTCGACCCCCTCTTTGGCCTGTTCCCGCACCGCCTGCAGCATGGCGTAGGTCTTGCCGACGCCGGGAGCGGCGCCGAGAAACACCTTCAGCTTGCCCTTGTGCTCCTGTTCCAGGCTCGCCAGCAGGGCGTCGGCCCTTACCTCATCACGCATCCCCATGCTCCTGCATCAGACTCGTCAGCAGGGCGTCAGCGCTTGCTACATCAGCCATTGTTATCCCTATCGAGCCAACCGCCCGTTTCGAAAATCGAGGTCATCACCAAACCGGAATGGGCGCCATCAGGCGCCCTTTTTATGATCCAGTTGCAGATTCAGCTGGAGAATGTTGACCACCTGCGGGCCAAGGATACCAGCTTGTGTGGCCGACTTGACCTGCTCCGTCAGTTGGGCGGGATCCAGTCCACGTTCTTTGGCGACGCGGTCAACCTGAGCCAGCACCGCATCCAGCGGCAGGTGGGGATCGAGGCCGGAAGCGGAGCGGGTCAGCATGGCGGGGGAGCGGGTTCCCGGCTGTGCCTTGGCGGCCTGTTCGGCGAACTCTGCCCGCAGCGGTGAACTCATGCCCAGATTGCTGGCACTACCGCCAATGGTGTTGAAATCACAGGCGGAGGGGCGGGGGTGGAAGTAGTCAGCCCGCTCGAATTTCTGTGCCAGCAGGACGCTACCGATGAGTTGCTGCTTGCTGTCGGTCAGCTGGCTGCCGTTGGCTTGCCAGGGGAAGAACAGCTGGGCCAGTCCGGTGACGGCCAGCGGATAACCTACGCCCAGCAGCAGGGTCAGGGTCAGCAGGGTTCTGATTGCGATCATGATGGATATGCTCCGAATTCGTTGTGTGGATGCGGGCTGACCGCATCCCGGTTATGTCGTTACACCAGACCCAGGCCGGTAATGACCAGATCGATCAGCTTGATACCGATAAACGGCACCAGCAGGCCGCCGACACCGTAGATCAGCAGGTTGCGGCGCAGCAGACTGGCGGCCGAGCCTTTCAGGTCGACACCACGCAGTGCCAGCGGCACCAGCGCTACGATGATCAGGGCGTTGAAGATGATGGCCGACAGGATGGCGCTCTGCGGGCTGCCCAGCTGCATCAGGTTCAGTGCCCCCAGTTGCGGGTAGGCGGCGATGAACAGGGCTGGCAGGATGGCAAAGTACTTGGCCACGTCGTTGGCGATGGAGAAGGTGGTCAGGGCACCACGGGTCACCAGCAGCTGTTTGCCGACCAGCACCACATCCAGCAGCTTGGTGGGGTTGGAGTCGAGATCCACCAAGTTGCCCGCCTCCTTGGCTGCCTGGGTACCCTCGTTCATGGCCAGACCCACATCAGCCTGTGCCAGTGCCGGTGCATCGTTGGCACCGTCGCCGCACATGGCAACCAGACGACCATCGGCCTGCTCCTGCCGGATATAGGCGAGCTTCTTCTCCGGTGTCGCTTCGGCGATGAAGTCATCCACCCCGGCTTCGGCGGCGATGGCGGCGGCGGTTTTCGGGTTGTCGCCGGTGATCATCACGGTGCGGATCCCCATGTGGCGCAGGATCTGGAAGCGAGCCTTGATACCGGGCTTGATGATGTCCTTGAGGTAGACCACCCCCAGCAGTTTCTCCTGAGTGCAGACCAGCAGCGGAGTGCCACCCTGACGGGCGATGCTGTCTACTGACTTGAGCACCAGCTCAGGTACCGCCTTGCGGTCGAGGCTGAGGTAGTTCAGCACGGCATCTACCGCCCCCTTGCGATATTGATGACCGTTGCGATCCAGTCCGCTTAGGCGGGTCTCGGCGCTGAAGGGGATCACCTTGTCGCTCTCCAGCTGGCTCGGCTTGGCCATGCTCTTGCTGGCCAGAGTCAGGATGGATTTGCCCTCCGGGGTATTGTCACCCAGCGAGGCCAGCATGGCAGCTTGTGCCAGCAGGGCGGGGTCGACGCCCGGTGCCGGGATCAACTCGTCGGCCATCCGGTTGCCGAAGGTTATGGTGCCGGTCTTGTCCAGCAGCAGGGTGCGCACATCACCGGCCGCTTCGACGGCACGGCCAGACTTGGCGATGACGTTCAGCTTCACCAATCGATCCATACCGGCAATACCGATGGCGGAGAGCAGGCCGCCGATGGTGGTCGGGATCAGAGTGATAAAGAGAGCGATCAGGTAGAGACGCGGGACCTGGGTGCCGTTGTAGTCGAGGAACCAGGGCAGGGTAGCCACCACCAGCAGGAAGATTAGGGTCAGCCCCACCAGCAGGGCGTCCAGCGCCATCTCGTTGGGGGTCTTCTGGCGTTTGGCCCCTTCCACCAGTGCAATCATCCGATCCAGTGTGCTCTCGCCCGGATTGTTGCTGACGCGCACCCAGATCTCGTCGGAGACGACCGTCGTGTTGCCGGTCACGCCGCTGCGGTCGGTCCCCGACTCGCGAATGACGGGGGCGGATTCACCAGTGATGGCCGCCTCGTTGACTGAGGCGATGCCGGCGACCACTTCGCCATCGGCCGGGATCATCTCGCCGCTGCGTACCAGCACCAGGTCCCCCTTCATCAGGCTGGTGGCGGGTACCCATTCGCCCTGACCATCTTTTGCATTAGCTACCCGGCGGGCCTTGAGCTGGCTCATGCCCGCCTTCAGGCTGTCGGCGCGAGCCTTGCCGCGTCCCTCGGCCAGGGTTTCCGCGAAGTTGGCAAACCAGAGGGTCAGCCAGAGCCAGGCGGTCAGCTGCCAGGCCAGCGAGGGGGCGACGCCGGAGAAAGGCTGCCCCAGCAGGGACTCCACGGTCGCCATGACTGCGGCCAGCCAGAGGGTGAACAGGATGGGGCTGCCAAACAGCGCCTTGGGATTGAAGCGATAGAGGGCCTCAACCATTGCCTGGATGATCTGTGATTTCTGTTTTTTGCCCTTCACCAACATGGTGTCGGTGCTCATTGCAGTGGACTTGCTCATTGGAAAGCTCCCAGCATCAGATAGTTGGCGATTGGCATCCGGATGGTGATCGACAGGGTCAGGTTCATCAGAGTGCCCCTCCGATCAGACTTAGATGTTCGGCCACCGGGCCCAGTGCCAGCACCGGCAGGAAGGAGAGGCCACCTATCAGCAGGACGGTGATGATCAGCAGGGTAACGAACAGAGGGCCGCTGATGGGGAAGTCCCCTTCGCTCGTCTCCTGACGGGGCGCACGGGCCAGCTGACCGGCGATGGCCAGTACCGGAATGATGTAGCCGAAGCGACCGAGCAGCATGGCCAGACCGATAGCGATGCACTGCCAGTTGTCACCGGCGGCAAAACCGGCGAAGGCGGAGCCGTTGTTGCCGGCAGCCGAGGCGTAGGCATAGATGAGGCGTGACAGACCGTGCGGGCCATCATGGCCGATGATGGTGCTGGCATCCGGCATCAGCAGGGTGACACCACCGATCACCAAAACCCCCACCGGCATGACCAGCATGCTGGCGACGACCCACTTCATTTCGGTGATGCCGAGGCGTTTGCCCAGATAGGTCGGGGTACGTCCTACCATCAGGCCGCACAGGAACACGGTCAGCAGCACGAACAGCATCATGCCGTAGATACCGGAGCCGACCCCGCCGAAGATGACCTCGCCCAGCAGCATGTTGATCATGCCCACCATGCCACCGAGCGGAGTAAAGCTGTCGTGCATGGCATTGACGGCACCGTTGGAGGCGGCGGTGGTCGCCACTTCCCAGATGCTGGAGAGCACAGGGCCGAAGCGGCTCTCCTTGCCTTCCCAGTTGCCAGTCATGTTGCTGGCGTCAGTGGTGAGCTGGGCGAGGGCGTGATCCGGTTTCAGCTCCTGGGAGAGGGAGACGAAGAGCCCCAGCACCAGCATGAGGGTCATGGCACCGAGAATGGCGCGGCTGTGGGCCATGTCTTTCACATAGCGGCCCAGAGTAAAGACCATGGCGGCGGCGATGGTGAGCAGGGCGACCATCTCAAGCCAGTTGGAGAGGGCTGTCGGGTTCTCGAACGGATGTGCCGAGTTGATGCCGAAGAAGCCGCCGCCGTTGGAGCCAAGCTGCTTGATGGCGATCTGCGAGGCCGCCGGGCCGAGGGGCAGCAGCTGCTCCTGACCCTCCACACCGTGGAACGGCAGATAGGCGGAGAGGCTTTGCGGCACCCCTTGCCATACCAGCACCAGCGCCATGATCAGTGCGATGGGCAGCAGCACATAGAGGCAGAAACGCACCAGATCCTGCCAGAAGTTGCCAAGGTTGATGGTCTGCTGGCGGGCGATGCCGCGGAACAGGGCAATGGCGACGGCGGCGCCCGTCCCTGCGGAGACAAAGTTCTGGGTGGTCAGGCCCACCATCTGGCTGAAGTAGGAGAGGCTGGCCTCACCGGAATAGGCTTGCCAGTTGGTGTTGGTCATAAAGCTGACCGCGGTGTTGAATGCCAGTTGCCAACTCAGACCCGGCAGTTGCTGCGGGTTGAGGGGCAGCAACCCCTGCGCCATCAGGATCAGGAACAGCAGACCGAAACCGGCGCCGTTGAAGGCCAGCAAGCTGAGGGCGTAGGACTTCCAGTCCTGCTCCCGTCCATCGGTGCCACAGCAAGCCAGTGTGGCGCGCTCGACCGGTGCCAGCCAGCGGATTTTGCCTTCAAATACCCGATAGATGTAGTTGCCCAGCAGCGGTGCCGGTAGCAGAACCAGCAGCACGAAGGCCACCGGATAGATTATTTCTTGCCACATGTTCTAGTTCCTCACTCGTGACTGCGCGTGAGTGCGCGCATCAGATAGGCCATCAAGGCGAGGACGAGCAGCAGATATAGCCAATTCATATCGACTCCATTGAGATAATTAGCTGCGAGAGCCGATGTAAGACCATATCGACTCTGTTGGTGTCATTGACGCTGGAAAGGGTATGTAAAACAGGCGTAAAGGCGCCATAAAGCGCCATGTGGCAGGCGTAAAATCGGCGTAAAGAACGACGGATTTGCGAGAGAAATAGCGAGGAGGGATCAAAAAACCCGGCCTGAGCCGGGTTTGGGAGAAGGGGTTAGATGGTTGTCGAAGCCAGCTCCTCGTGAAAGGTCAACTTCAAACGTACCTATCGCATTGTCACGAACTCTTCAGCACTGGTCGGATGGATAGCCACGCAGTTGTCGAAGTCCGCCTTGGTGGCACCCATCTTCATGGCGACGCCGAAGCCTTGCAGGATCTCGTCCATCGCAAAGCCGATACCATGCAGACCGACCACCTTCTCTTCCGGGCCGACACAAACCAGCTTCATCCGGGTGGGCTGGCGATGCTGGGTCAGTGCCGAGTACATGGCGGTGAACTGGCTGCGGTAGACCTTCACCTGGTCCTCGCCGTATTCGGCGATGGCTTCCGGTTCGGTCAGGCCTATGGTGCCGATGGGCGGGTGGCTGAACACCACGGTCGGCACCAGATCGTAGTTGAGGTGCTCGTTGGGCTTGTTGTTGAACAGCCGCTCGGAGAGGCGACGGCCCGCAGCGACGGCCACCGGGGTGAGCTGGATGCGACCCGTGTTGTCACCCACTGCATAGATGTTGGCGACGGCGGTGCTCTGGAACTTGTCGGTCGGGATAAAGCCCTTCTCGTCCAGCGCGATGCCTGCGGCGGCCAGATTGAGGTTGTCGGTAGCCGGTACCCGGCCGATGGCCCAGATCAGGCAGTCGACGGTGAGGTGGCGACCATCTTCCAGTTGCAGGGTCAGGCTGTTGTCAGCGTTCTTGAGCACGGCTTTGGGAATGGCGTGGGTGTGCAGCTTGGGCCCTTCCTGCGCCATGATTTCCACCAGTGTCTCGTGGATCATGGGGTCGAAGTTGCGCAGCGGCGCGTGCTTGCGCACCACCAGATGGGTCTCTGAGCCGAGTGCCTGCATCACCCCGGCGATCTCGACTGCGATGTAGCCCGCGCCAACTACGGCAACCCGCTTGGGCTGGCTTTGCAGGTCAAAGAAACCGTCGGAGTCGATACCCAGCTCGGCTCCCGGGATCGCCGGAATTTCCGGGCGGCCACCGGTGGCGATCAGGATGTGATCAGCCGTGTAGTGCTCGCCATTAACCTCGATGGTGTTGCTGCTGACGAAGCGGGCGAAGCCCTTGATGACGGTGATCTGGTTCTTGCCCAGCACGTTCTGATAGGACTGGTGGATGCGGCCGATGTAGGCCTGGCGGGACTCGACCAGCTTGGCCCAGTTGAAGTGGTTTAGGGTGGTGTCAAAGCCGTAGTCGGCGCCATATTTCAGGGCATCGGCGATCTGGCCTGCATACCACATGGCCTTCTTCGGTACGCAGCCTACGTTGACGCAGGTTCCACCCAACTCTTTGGCTTCAATCAGGGCAACTTTCTTACCGTACATGGCAGCCCGGTTGGCAGAAGCAATACCGCCGCTGCCGCCGCCGATGGCGATATAGTCAAAATGCTGTGCCATTGCGAGGTTCTCCGCTCATTAAGAATGCAATCACAGCATGATGGGGATAAAGCGGCTGGCTCACAAGAGCCAGCGCTCAGTTATGTTGGATCGGCAGGCGAATATGGAACTGGGCGCCCTGGCCCGGTTCGCTGGCACAGCTGATACGGCCTTTCAGCAGTTGCACCACCAGGTTGTAGATGATGTGTGTGCCCAGACCGCTGCCGCCCTGACCCCGCTTGGAGGTGACGAAGGGATCGAAGATGCGCGGCAAGATTTCGGGCGGGATGCCGCGGCCGTTGTCCGAATAGTCGATAAACAGCTCTTCTCCCTGCTGTTCCACCTTGATGGTGATCTTCTTCGGTTTGTCCCAGTTGTCGAACCCATGGTTGATGGAGTTGAGGATCAGGTTCGAGTAGATCTGGGTAAAACTGCCCGGGAAGGAGAAGATAGACAGCTTGGGATCGCACTGAATATCCACTTCGCACTGGCTCTTCTTCAGTTTGTGGCCAAGCGAGACCACCACCTGATGGAGGTTGTCGGCGAGGCTGAAGTTGTAGCGTGCTTCCGATGACTGGTCGACAGCCACCTGTTTGAAGCTGGCAATCAGCTCGGAGGCGCGGCGCAGGTTGCTCTGCAGCAGCTGCATCGATTCGTCGAGGTTGACGGTGAACTCGTTGAGATAGGAGCGCGACAGCTGCTTGGAGTCGATATGGGACTTGAAGTCGGCGACCCGCTCCTGCAGGTAGGAGGAGGCGGTCACGCTGATGCCGATCGGAGTGTTGATCTCGTGTGCCACCCCGGCTACCAGCGAGCCGAGGGAGGCCATCTTCTCCGACTCCACCAGGGTCTGCTGGGCCTGTTTCAGGTCATCGTACGCCTTGCCGAGCTGGTTGTTGGCTTCACTCAGGCTGCGGGTACGTTCCACCACCTTACCTTCCAGCTGTTCGTTGAGCTGGATAATCTCCCGCTCGACCTTTTTCAGCTGGGTGATGTCGTAGCCGAAGCCGATCTGGTACTTGAGGTTGGGACCATCGTAGAAGGGGACGAAGGTCCATTGCAGTACCAGCTCATGGGCCTGCTGGTCATGCATGATGACCTCTTTGTCGGCCAGTGAACCTTCCGCCGCCAGAATATCGTTCAGCTCTTCCCGTTGCGCCGGGCTGACAAAGAGATCCAGCCAGTTGTGCTGCAACAGCTCCTGCTGGTGGTAGCCGGTCAGCAGTATGGCTGCCGGGTTGATGCTGGCGATGGTCAAATCCGGTTCCATGCAGCAGATGACCATGTTGGCGGAGTTGATCAGGGTGGCGGAGAAGTCCCGTTCCTTTTGCAGTTGTTCGACCGCCTGATGGCGGGCAACCAGCTCGTCACGCAGTCGGGTACGCATCTGGTTGAGGGTGGAGACCAGGGTATCCAGCTCATCAGGTTTCTTGCGTGGCTGCGGGCGGCCTTCCAGCTCCAGCGCCATGTCGAGCCGATCGAGGTTGAACTTCTGGGCGTAGTTGGCGATGCGGTTGATGTGCCTGACCACCAGATAGTAAATGATGATCAGGATGCAAAATGAGACCACCAGGGTCTTGATGGTCTGGCTGACCATGATCAGCACCGATTTTTCGATGAGGCGCTGGTAGATCTGCTCGAGAGAGGCGGCAACGAACAGTTTGCCGACGATTTCACCCTGATAGGTGAGGTTGAATTCGCGGGAGATATCATAGCTTTCCCGCTCGACCCCCTGGGTCAGCAGCGGGACTTCGGAGTTGCCGAGCATCTCCTTGACCATCACGAACTGCATGTTGGGCAGGTTCATGATCCCTTCAATTTGCACTTTGACCTGCTCTTCATCCAGGTTCCACAAGCTGGCGGCGATGGGTTGCAGGAACGAGGCCTCGATCTGGCCGATGCTGTCTTCGATAACGGCGACATCCTTGCGGTAATCCCAGGCGAGTTGCAGCGCCGTAATGATCATCGCCAATACGGTACTGCAGACCAGAATGTAGGAGAGCAGGCGATATGAGAGTCCGTTGCGGCCTACGGCCCTGGCGGTCTTGGTGAAGAGTCCTGACATGGCGTCCTTGCGGTCTGGATGTGGTGTTTTTTAGTTTAACTGCTTCATGCACTTATGTCGTCTTTCCTGCGAAGCATAAAAAAGGCCCCGTATCGGGGCCTTTGCATGTGATTGATGATTAATGTCCGCCGTTTGCTTTGGGCGGAATGGTTTCATCGAATACCGGCAAGGGTTTGTGCTCGGAAGCCAGATAGGTGTAGATCACCGGCAGCACGAACAGAGTGAACAGGGTACCGATGGCAAGACCTGCCACGATGACGATACCGATGCTGAAACGCTGTGCCGCACCGGCGCCTGCGGCGTAGAGCAGCGGGATCAGACCGGCAATCATGGCGGCAGTGGTCATCAGGATCGGACGCAGACGCACCTTGGCGGCCTGCATAACGGCTTCCATCCGGTTCATGCCGCGCAGCAGCTGCTCTTCCTTAGCTACTTCACAGATCAGGATACCGTGCTTGGTAATCAGACCCACCAGGGTGATGAGGCCCACCTGGGAGTAGATGTTCATGGTCGCCATACCCCATGCCAGGGCAATCAAGGCCCCGCTGATGGCGAGCGGTACAGAGACCATGATGACCAGCGGGTCACGCACCGACTCGAACTGGATTGCCAGCACCAGGAAGATGATGGCCAGTGCCAGCGCGAAGGTGGCATAGAGCGCATTGCCTTCGGTGACGAACTGACGGGCTTCACCCATGAAGTCGTAACGATAGCCTTGCGGCAGCTTCTCGTCGGCGGTGGTCTGGAACCAGTTGATCGCATCACCCATGGCCACGCCCGGAGCCGGAACGGCGCCTATGGTGGCAGAGTTCAGCTGGTTGAAGTGGGGCAGGGCGCGGGGCTCGCCAACCACTTCAATGCTGATCAGGCTGCCGAGCGGGATCGACTTGCCGTCTGCGGCCCGCACGTAATAGCCCTTGATGGACTCCGGATTGAGACGGTATTTGCGCTCGACCTGCGGGATCACCTCGTAGGAGCGGCCATCCAGGTCGATACGGTTGACGTAACCGTCCGCCATCATGGTGCCCATGGTGATTCCGATATCCTGCATGGTGATGCCGTAGGCACCCGCCTTGTCCTTGTCGATGCGGATCTTCATGGTGGCGGAGTCGTAGTTCAGATCGAGATCCGAATAGACGAACTGACCGTTACTCTGCGCCGCTGCCAGAATTTCACCGGCCACCAGGAACAGGCTTTCGAAGCTGTTGGGGGTGGTGATGACGAACTGGATCGGCAGACCACTCGATGCGCCCGGCAGTTCCGGGAACTGGAAGGTGGTGATGGCCATACCCGGGATGTCTTTCACCAGATTGGCGACCCGATCCAGCACCTCTTTCTGGCTCGCTTCACGCTGACTCCAGGGCACCATGGAGGCGATACCGAACGCCTGGTTGGCGTTGAACACCCCTGAGAAGACCTGGGAGAAGGCGATCTCGGGCTGGTCGTCCAGGATCTTGTTCACATCCGCCATGGTGTTTTCGATGTAGTCCAGGTTGGCGTTGGACGGTGCGGTACCCAGCACGGCCATTACCCCCTTGTCCTCTGACGGTGCCAGTTCGCTCGGGATGAACTTGAACAGCAGCGGCAGGCTGGCGAACACGATGACGGCGAACACCACGATGACGGGGCGCTTTTTCATCACGGCGTGCAGCATGCTGTCGTAGCGATCGGTCATCCGCTCCAGCAGGTGGTGGACCGTGCTCTCGAATTTGCCCGGCTGCTCGTTGGCCTTGAGCATCTTGGAACACATCATCGGTGACAGAGTCAGGGCGATGATGCCCGAGACGAACACGGCGCCAGCCAGGGTCAGGGCAAACTCCTTGAACAGGGAGCCTGTGATACCACCCATCAGGGCAATAGGCGCGTATACCGCCGCCAGAGTAACCGTCATGGCGATAACCGGTACCGCAATTTCACGGGTACCGATAATGGCTGCCCGGAACGGTTCTTCCCCCTCCTTGATATGACGGTCGACGTTCTCCAGCACCACGATGGCGTCATCCACCACCAGACCGATCGCCAGCACCATCGCCAGCAGGGTCATCAGGTTTATCGAGAAGCCGAACATATCCATCATCATCACTACGCCGATAAGACTGAGCGGAATGGTGATGATCGGGATGATGACCGCGCGGAACGAACCGAGGAACAGGGTGATGACCACCAGAACGATGGCGGCTGCCTCCAGGATGGTCTTGATAACCTCGTGGATGGACTCGTTGATCGCCACGGTGGAGTCATACATCACGTTGAGACGCATGGTGCTCGGCATATTGCGCTCAAGGCTCGGCAGCAACGCCAGCACATCGTGTGCGATGTTGATGGGGTTGGCTGTCGGCGCAGCGTTGACCGCCATGACCACTGCTTCGCGGCCGTTGGCGCTGGCGCGATAGATGTCGTGGCTCTTCTCGAGGGTCACCTTGGCAATGTCGGAAAGGCGGATCACCTTGCCGTCACGGGTAGCAACCACCAGACGCTTCAGTTCGTCGACATCTTTGACCTGGGTCTCGGCGTTGCCGTTGAACAGGGTGAAGTAACCGGTCGCCTGACCTGTCGCGGACTGATAGTTGTTGCTGTTGAGCACCGTCATCACGTCACTGGCAGTCAGGTTGAAGGCCGCCATCTTGGCCGGATCCAGCCATACCCGCAGGGCAAACTCGACACCGCCGTAGAGGTCAACCTTGGAGACCCCGCCGACAGTAAAGAGCTGCGGCTTGATAACCCGCTCCAGATAGTCGGTGATCTGGCTGGAGTTGAGCTCCGGGCTGGTAAAGCCGAGGTAGAGCACCGCCGTGGTTGAACCGGTGGAGGAGGTGACCGACGGGTCTTCCGCCTCTTTCGGCAACTGGGAGCGCACCGAGTTCACCTTCGCCAGGATGTCGGACAGCGCGGCGTTGGGGTCGGTGTTGAGCTTCATGTACGCAGTGATGGTGGAGCTGCCCAGCTGGCTGGAGGAGGTCATGAAGTCGATGTTGTCGGCTTGCGCGACCGCCTGTTCCAGCGGCTGGGTGATGAACCCCTGGATCAGATCAGAACTGGCGCCATAGTAGCCAGTGCTGACGGTGATCACCGTGTTGGTCACCTCGGGGTATTCCCGTACCTGCATCTTGAAGATGGCCTGAAAGCCCAGCAAGGCGATCAGGAAGCTGAGCGAGATCGCCAGCACAGGCCGTTTTATAAATATGTCAGTAAATCGCATCGCAGATCTCCGCGCTTACAGCATCGGGGTTTGTGCCGGAACGGCCAGGGCATCGTTCTCGACCACATGCACCTTGGTGTCGTTGCTCAGGCGAACCTGACCCGACAGTACGATCTGGTCACCGGCCTGAATGCCGGAGAGCACATGCACATCGTTGCCACGGCGCTCACCCGCCTTGACCACAACCTGCTTGGCTCGCAGCACTTTCACCTTGTTACCCTCTTTGTCGGTCTCTTCGCCCTCTTTGAGCACGTAGACGTTCTGACCGTAAAGGGTGAAGGAGATAGCGGTTTGCGGGATCACGATCTGATCTTTCACCGTCGGCAGAATGATGCTGGCGCGGGCGAACATACCGGAACGGAGCTGGCCGTCGTTGTTCGGAATGTCTGCCTGTACCTGGATCAGGCCGCTCTGGAAGTTGACCGCAGGCTCGATGGCGGTGATATGACCGTCAAACTGGGTTTGCGGATAGGCATCCACATTGATCTTGATGGTCTGGCCCAGCTTGATTTTGGAGATATCGGTCTGGGGCACGGTGAAGCGCAGGCGCATCACGCTGGTATCTTCCAGGCGCACGATATCTGTGCCCGGCTGCAGATACTGACCGAGGAACACATTGCGCAGGCCGACCACTCCGCTAAAGGGCGCACGGACTTCACGACGGGCAATGGTCGCCTTCAGACTCTCGATATCCGCTTCCAGCGAGCGATAGGCCGCTTCCGCCTCATCCAGCTGCTCTTTGGAGATGGAGCTGGTCTTGTAGAGGTTCTGGAAACGATCGAACTTGGCTTTTGCCGCCGGCAGTTTGGCCTGGGAGGCGCGCAGATTGGCCCGCTCCACGGTGGAGTCCAGGCTCAGCAGCAGCTGGTCTGCCTTGACCGGTTTGCCCGACTCGAAGGTGATGGCGTCAATGGTACCTGCCAGTTCGGTGGAGAGGGTCACCCCCTGATTCGGCTCGATGAAGCCGATCGCTTCGATGGTAGGTACCCAATCCTGCGCCTTGGTCACCATGGCGGTGACGGGGAACTCGGGTTCCGGCCGGTTGGCCATGTATTGGGCAATCATCTTCTGTTTAAACAAATTGAAGCCGATGACGCTGCCAAACAAGGCGATCGCTATCAGCAACATAATGGCCATCCACTTTTTCATGAACAGGCTCCTGAGGTGGAAAGATTGGGGGATAAAATGGCATTCCAGCTGGCCCGGATCGCGGTTTCCAACTGCGATTCGGTCAGCGTGATGTTGTGAACCCTGCACTGCAGGGCCAGATGCATGACACTGTCCAGACTCAACACCTGGAGTGCCCGTATCGGTAAATCAATAAACAATCCTTGTTCAACGCCCTGTTCAAAAAATCGGTCCAGAGGCTCCCAGGCAGCCAGAATGACAGGATTGGTCTCCAATTCTGCCCCTAGCGGAGAGCTCTCGTACTGCAATTTGCACCGGATAGCGTTGGGTTCGTTAACAAAAATGGCATGAATATTGAGCCATAATTGGCGAAATTGTTGAAATGAAACTTTATCGATTGCTACATCGGCCATGACCATGGGCACACACTGCAAGATAGTGTGCTGGTGCAGTTGCCGGATCAGATCATCCTTGTCGCCGAAGTAACGATAGATAGTGCCGGTGGCAACATTGGCCTTCTTGGCGACTTCTGCAATCGACAGACCATGAAAACCCCGTTCACCCAGCACCTCATGGGCCGCGTTGAAGATGCTCTCTTTTTTATCCAGAATCATCAGTGTGACTTTCGATTGAATGAACGTTCATTCATTCTAGATGGGCATCAAATCAAGTCAAGGCAGCAAGGCGATTTGCGACTGTGATCTGCCCCTTTTCGGCTGGCAGCAGGGGAATAGTGGAAGAAAAGTGCTCAATGTGCTTGAAAAAACAACGAACAGTGCTTCGGTGACAGAAAAGTGTAGACAAACCAGCAACCATCATTAATAATGCGCCCCGTTCGACAGCGTAGCGCCCGTAGCTCAGCTGGATAGAGCGCTGCCCTCCGGAGGCAGAGGTCACAGGTTCGAATCCTGTCGGGCGCACCATCAAAAGTGCGTCGGTTAAACGGGCGTTGTTGTGGAACGAAAACAGCTGTGGTGGCTGTAGCTCAGTTGGTAGAGTCCCGGATTGTGATTCCGGTTGTCGTGGGTTCGAGCCCCATCAGCCACCCCATTTTACAGCTTGTCAGGTACGCGAAGGTGGCGGAATTGGTAGACGCGCTAGCTTCAGGTGTTAGTGCCCCCCGGGTGTGAGGGTTCGAGTCCCTCTCTTCGCACCATACTTGCTGTATGACGAGGATGACCATCAGGTCGTCTTTGTTTTTTTGAAGTAAACTATTTTGAAAGAAATAGCCTCGGTGATTAGCGCAGTCCGGTAGCGCATCTGGTTTGGGACCAGAGGGTCAAAGGTTCGAATCCTTTATCACCGACCACATTTAGAAAAACCTCGCTTCGGCGGGGTTTTTTGCTTTCTGGCCTCCGCCGTGCCAGTACTCTCTCCCTGTTACGTCTGTTTACACTCTATTTGGGCAGCGCGCCCCGCCTTTCGGTTATGCTTCAGCCTCGAGTCACTGACAACCGGATGTCATCGGCCCATTTCAGGCATTTTTCCATGAATAACAAAATTTCCTTTGCTTGCTCTCCCGCCCTGCTGGCTGCCTTGCTGCTGGGTGGCTGTACCATCAAGCCGCCATCCACCGATGTGATGATGGGCTCCATTGCATCACAACCGCAGGAGGAGCGTTCTCTCTCCCCCTTGCTGACCAGCGGTGATTTTTGCGTTGCTGTGTCCCAACAGAAGGTGTTGGCACAACCTTGCAGCGGAAAAGACGATCAACTGTTCGAGTGGGATCTGGGTGAGTTGCGCCTGCAGGATCTCTGTTTGCAAGCCAAAAACGACAGCGAAGTGATGCTGGCACCCTGTGACGGTCAGGCGCAGTGGGAGTGGCAGAAAGACAGGCTGTTCAACAGCAAGGTCTCCCGCTGCCTCGATGTGGCCGGGAGACGCCATACCCCCGGCACGCCGCTGCGGCTGGCTGAATGCTACGGCGGGGCGAACCAGAGCTTCAGCTGGCAGCGGCCCAATCCCTGGCTGGAGACCCTGAAAAAACAAAGCCTCACATGGTGAGGCTTTGCTGAATCGGATGTCGGGATGAAGAGGATCAGGCGGCGCTGACGCTCTCCAGCTCGAACAGTTTCTCCAGATAGACGGCAACGCCATCTTCGTCAGAGGTGAGGGTCTGCTCATACTCCGGCAGCGCCATTTTCAGGCGATCATGGGCGTTGCCCATCACGATGCCGCGTCCCACCATGGTCAACATCTCGAAGTCGTTCATGCCATCGCCGAAGGCGATCGCCTCCGACATGTCGAACCCGTTCTGCTCCAGCACGGCTCGCACAGCATTGCCCTTATGCACCCCGGCGTGCATCACTTCGAGGCAGTCCGGCAATGAGAAGGTGACGTTGAGCTGATCGCCATAGCGCTGGTTGAGGTGCGCCTCGATCTTCAGCAGCTTCTCGTGGTCGCCGATGTAGAAGACCTTGTTGATCTGCTCTTTCGGTTCCTGTTTCAGGTCATCGACCAGACGGTAGGTGAACCCTGACTCGTCGTGGAACTGCAGCAGCCAAGGGAGCTCTTCTTCCACCACCCAGTCATCACCCTGATAGACATTGAGGTGGATAGAGGGGTCGCGCTCCAGCGCAATCAGTTCGGCGGCGATCTCGGTCGGCAGCGGCTGGTTGAAAATCAGCTGATCCTGTTTGTCATGGACCACGGCGCCATTGGAAGTAATGAGGTAGATGTCCATCCCCAGCGCATCGCGGAAGCTGCGAACGTCAACGTGATGACGGCCGGTGGCGACCACGAATTTCACACCTTGTTCTACCAGGCGGTGCAGGGTATCCCGGGTACGGGGAGAGATCTGGTGCTGCTTGTTGAGCAGAGTGCCATCGAGATCGGATACAACTACCTTGAACATCATTACCTCGGCATCGATTGAAAACAGGGGCAGTTTACCTTAGCCCGCACTGTCACCCCATTTATTTAGGGTTACAAAAAATAGCCAGCTCAGAAGCGGGCGAAAAAGTCGACTGTCGCGGTCAGGGCAGGCTGGCGCTTGTCATCGGATTCGTTGAAGAGCTCGTGCCAGGCCCCCTCGATGCGCAGCGGTTTGCCCCCTTCGCACTTGGCAATGGTGCAGAAGCGATCCTGCGCGGCATTGTCCACCACGCTGTCGTTGCCAGCCTGCAGCACCAGCAGCGGGGTTTTGATGGCGCTCGCATCGGCGATGGCGGCATCGGCACCGGTGATCCCCTGATAAATCCAGTGGGCAGTCGCGCCACCCAGCTTGATCTGCGGGTGCTGCTCGTAGATTTGGCGGAACGCTTGATAGCGGGACTGGCTGTGAGTCAGCTCGTTATCGGCAAAGCCGTGATCCTGATAGGCGCCCTGACCTGGGCCGTAGGGAGGCTCGCCAAGCCAGCCGCCGACCGTGCCTATGGTGCTCGCCAATCCCTTGGCCAGCCACTTGGGCAGACCGCCGAGATTGATGCCCAGCATGGGGGAGGAGAGTACGGCTGCCTTGATATCATCGGGCCAGCGTTCCAGATAGCGGGCCGAGATGGCGCCGCCCATGGAGTGGGCCAGCAGGAACAGCTTGGCTGGCTGGTCCGCCATGATTATCTGGTCGTGAAACTGCTTGAGATCGACCACATAATCGTCGAACTGGTCGACATATCCCTTCTGCGGGTCATCCAGCATCCGGTCGGACATCCCCTGACCACGATGGTCGATGAGATAGAGGCTGTAGCCCTGACGCCAGAGATCCCACGCCAGCTCCTGATACTTGAGGTAGCTCTCGACCCGGCCATTGACGATGAGGATGGCGCGATCAACCTTGGCTTGCCGTAGCGCAGCATAGCGGATGGTCACCCCGTCCTTGCCCTTGAACTCCCCTTCAACCGCATGTTGGCGCCAGAAGTCGGGCAGGGTTTGCTGGTAGAGGCTGGGTACATCGGCTTCTCTGGTGAGCTGATAGGTATTGGTCACGGCAAGGGCTCCGGCAGAAAACAGGGTCAGGGCCAACAGGGAAAGAGAGAGGGATTTCATCAGGCACACTCCTGTTGCCAATGGTGATAAAGGGCGGCGATATCCCCCGAGCAGAGCAGCGTCATGCTGGCTTGCAAGCGGGGCAGGGGCCAGTCCCACCACTGCATCTCTTGCAGCATGAGGATCTGCTCATCGCTGAAACGGCGGCGGATCGGTTGGGCCGGGTTGCCGCCGACTATGGTGTAAGGGGCCACATCTTTGGTCACCACGGCGCGGGTGGCGATGACGGCGCCGTCACCTATGGTGATGCCGGGCATGATCATCGCTTCCGAGCCGATCCAGACATCGTTACCAATCCGGGTGTCCCCCTTGCGCAGAAAGCCGCTGCGGGCCCCTTCGCCAAAGGTGTCGGGGTTGAACGGGAAGGTGGAGACCCAATCCAGCCGGTGGCCCTGATTGCCTGCCAGCATGAAGGTGGCGCCCGAGCCGATGGAGCAGAATTTGCCGATGATCAGCCGATCCACCTCGCCCCAGAGGCCGCTCTCCCAGGTGTCGCGGGTCGAGCCATCGCCGAGCAGGTAGCGGACGCAGTGATCCTCGAACGGCTTGCCGTGGTAGTAGCCGGAGTAGTAGCTGTAGTCGCCGGCCTCTATGTTCGGGTTGGTCAGGTGATCCCGGATGATTTGCGATTCCAGCCAGCTGCCAAAAGGGTTCTCCATCACTCCTCCTGCGGATCGTCCTGTTCGCTCTGCTGTGCCCACCCTTTGCGGGTCAGTTGCATCCGCTGCCACCACTCTTCGTCCGCCAGAATTTCACCGGCCGGGCCGAGCTGGGGGTAGGGCATCTCTTTCTCTTTGCAGAGCTGGGCATAGATAGGATAACCCCCCTCGAACAGAATGCTGTTCTGCTCCTCCAGCGTGAGCGGGCAGCCGCGCTGATAGCAACCGGCCAGCTCGCGCTGGCGCTGCGCCTCGTAGAGGATGGCGGCGGCAGCCACCGAGACGTTGAGGGACTGCACC
>NZ_JBFODN010000192.1:0-26292 GCF_040908345.1 Aeromonas sp. R3-1 | reverse complement strand
TGATCCCATGCCGAACTCAGAAGTGAAACGCGGTAGCGCCGATGGTAGTGTGGCATTCGCCATGCGAGAGTAGGACACTGCCAGGCACCCAATTTAAGAACCCCGCTCATCGAGCGGGGTTTTTTATTGGCTGCAATTCAGCACGTCACCGAATTATTAGACTTTCCCCTTCTTGTCATTCATTGATTACCCCTCTAAAGCCCCAAAAAGACCTCTTTTCCTGTTCGATATTTGCTCACTGGTTCAATGGGTTGGATATAAAAAACACAGAATGTGATGCCTCTACCTTTCTCGTGATGTTTCCTCTGGTTTAATTCTTCAGTCCATATTGATGGACCAAGGAATCACAATAATTTAAGGAATAGACCCATGTTCAAAAGAACAGTAACGATGATGCTGGCGGCGGGAACCCTGGTATTAGGCGGTTGCGCATCCAATGGTGGTGCAGAGCAGGCTGGGGCAGACAACGGCGATTTCGGTGGCAAGTCCATCTACCTGCGCGGTGAGATGAACGACTGGATGGCCACTGATGAAAGCAAGGTAGTCAAGGTGGCCGACAAGCTCTATATGGCCAAAGGCACCCTCAAGAAAGAGTGGGCCCCCTACAAGTTCAAGTTTGCTGATTCAGGCTGGAGCTGCGGTACCAACTTTGGCTATAAGAGCCCGAGTGATGGTGTTGCCGTGTTGGGTGGTGAGGCGGTGCCGGTCAACCCATGCTCCAAGTATGAGGACATGAAGTTCTCACCAGATGCTGATGGCGTCTACGAGTTCTATCTGAATATGGCGGGTGAAACGCCGACCGTTTACGTCAAGAAGCCCTGATCTATCTCTGAGTGTTAAATATCTCAGCAAATTAATCAGTTAAGTGCCCTGGTCCAGAAATCTGCTGGCCGGGGCATTTTTTTAGGTTAGAATCGGCGCCCTCATGGCATCAGGTGTACTATATGTTGTGCCATTAATTTTAGATGGCACCATTAGTTGTGTTTTCTGCTGTTGTCATGATGTTGATGCATTCACATAAGGTTGATTGAAAATGGCTAAATCGAACCCGGTGCTGGAGAGTGAGCTTGGCTCCCGCCTTATCCCCATGCAGGAAACGTCCCTCGAGATCTGGGATAGCAAGTATCGCCTCAAGAGCAAGGATGGCACTCCCATCGACAGCTTTATCGATGAGACTTACCAGCGGGTAGCCCGTGCGTTGGCAGAGCAGGAGCTGGAACCGGAGGCCTGGTATGAGCCGTTCCTGTGGGCGTTGCGCAATGGGGCCATTCCGGCGGGCCGCATCACCTCCAACGCCGGGGCGTTTGAGCACAAGCCTGCCACTTCAACCATCAACTGTACTGTTTCCGGTACCATCGAAGATTCGATGGACGATATCCTCGGCAAGGTGCACGAGGCCGGTCTGACCCTGAAAGCCGGTTGCGGTATCGGCTATGACTTCTCGACCCTGCGCCCGCGCGGTGCTTTTGTCTCCGGTGCCGGTGCCTACACTTCCGGCCCGCTCTCCTTTATGGATATCTATGACAAGATGTGTTTCACCGTCTCGTCAGCCGGTGGCCGTCGCGGCGCCCAGATGGGCACCATGGATATCCGCCATCCCGATGTGATCGAGTTTATACAGGCCAAGCGTGAAGATGGCCGCCTGCGTCAGTTCAACCTCTCTCTGCTCATCACCGAAGATTTCGTCAAGGCGGTGAAAGAGGATGCCCCCTGGTCGCTGATCTTCCCCTATACCGCTAAAGAGGTGGAGCAGGATGGCATTGGGCTGGACGATCCCGCTCAGGTGCTATGGGCCGACTGGCCTAACAAGGAAGGGGTCGTGTTCAACGAGTTGGGGCAGGTCGCCTGCAAGGTCTACAAGACCATGCCAGCCCGCAAGCTGTGGAATGTCATCATGACCTCCACCTATGACTATGCAGAGCCCGGCTTCATCCTGATCGACAAGGTCAACCAGATGAACAACAACTGGTTCTGTGAAGAGATCCGCGCGACCAACCCCTGTGGTGAGCAGCCGTTGCCGCCCTACGGTGCCTGTCTGCTGGGCTCGGTCAATCTGACCAAGTTTGTGCGCGACCCTTTTACTGAAAACGCGGCATTCGATTGGCAGGCGTTTCGCAAGGTGGTGGCCATCTTTACTCGCATGCTCGACAACGTGGTGGAGATCAACCAACTGCCGCTGGCCAAACAGCGCGAGGAGATCACTGCCAAGCGCCGTCACGGCATGGGTTTCCTGGGGCTTGGTTCGACCCTGACCATGCTGCAGATCAAGTACGGCTCTGCGGCATCCGTAGCCTTTACCGAGCAGGTATCCCAGGAGCTGGCGATGACCGGCTGGCAGGAGTCCCTGCGTCTTGCCAAGGAGAAGGGCCCAGCCCCCATCATGGAGCAGGAGTTCGAAGTGACCGGCAAGATGCTGCGTCTGCGCCCGGAAATGGCGGCTGATGGCATCAAGGTGGGCGACAAGGTGAAGGGCAAGGTGCTGCATGCGCGCTACAGCCGCTACATGCAGCAGGTTGCCGAAGTGGATCCTGCGCTGGTCGCCGAGCTGGCGGAAGTGGGTGGGCGTTTCACTCACCACAGCAGTATTGCGCCCACCGGCACCATCTCGCTGTCACTGGCCAACAACGCCAGCAACGGCATCGAGCCGAGCTTTGCTCACCACTACAGCCGCAACGTCATCAAGCCGGGCAAGAAGAGCAAGGAGAGCGTCGATGTCTACTCCTTCGAGTTGCTGGCCTATCGCGAGCTGGTGAATCCGTCCGCCATGCCCTATGCCGATGATGAGGCGAGTCGTCTGCCGGACTACTTCATTACTGCTGATGACATTACCCCGGCGCAGCATGTGGACATTCAGGCGGCGGCCCAGCGCTGGATCGACTCCTCCATCTCCAAGACTGCCAACGTGCCGACCGATTTCCCGTTCGAGCAGTTCAAGGACATCTACATGTATGCCTCGGACTCCGGCCTCAAGGGCTGCACCACCTTCCGCTTCAATCCGGAGGCCTTCCAGGGCGTGCTGGTGAAGGAGAAGGATCTGGAGAACACCCTGTACGATTTCACCCTGGAGGATGGCTCCGTCATTTCCGTCAAGGGGAACGAAGAGATCGAATACGATGGCGAGCTGCATACGGCCGCCAACCTCTACGACGCCTTGAAAGAAGGCTATTACGGTAAATTCTGAGAACGACATTATGGTCAAGAAGATCGACAAGAAAATCGTCGCCTACAAGGTGCGTACCAAGGATGAGCCGCAAGAAGATCTCTCTGTGCAGGATGACGTAGTGCATATGCACGAAACCGTGCTGCGCCCGGAGCGGCTGATGGGCACCACCTACAAGCTGAAGACGCCGGAACATGTCTCCGAGCACTCGCTGTTCATCACCATCAACGACATCATTCTCAACGAGGGCACGGTGCACGAAACTCGCCGTCCGTTCGAGATCTTCATCAACTCCAAGAGTCTGGAGCACTACCAGTGGATCGTGGCGCTGACCCGCATCATCTCTGCCGTATTCCGCAAGGGTGGGGATGTGACCTTCCTGGTGGAGGAGCTGCGCTCGGTGTTTGATCCCAAAGGTGGCTACTGGAACAAGGGTAAGTATGTGCCATCGCTGATCGCCGAAATTGGCAACGTGATCGAGAGCCATCTCACCGAGATTGGCATGCTCAAGACACCGGGGCTGGACGAGCATCAGCAGGCGTTTCTGGCCGAGAAGCAGGCCGAGTTGAAGGCGGCTCAGGAGGCTGAAGAGCAGCAGGCTGGCAGTGGTTTTCCAGCCAATGCTGCGCTCTGCTACAAGTGCCACACCAAGGCGCTGGTGCTGAAGGATGGTTGCATGACCTGCCTCAACTGCGGCGATTCCAAGTGCGGCTGACAGACATGCCCAAGTAGTTGAACGATAGAAAAAAGACCGGCCATAGCGTCGGTCTTTTTATTGCTGTTTTTATGCGCAATCAAATCAGGTGGCCAAGTGATTTGTTGCGTGATAGTAAAATCGGGCGTAGCGTTGAGGGTAATAAAACTGTCACGGCCGTGTGGTTTCAATGACATCTGAGATTCACACACGTGGCCCTTCAGTGCCAAGGAGGATGCTTATGGACAATACGGACCGAAAGCTGTTTATCCTGGATACCAACGTTCTGCTTCACGAACCCCTCGCTATCTACTCCTTCAAAGAGCACGACGTGCTCATCCCCATGACGGTGCTGGAAGAGCTCGATAACATCAAGGATCGCAACAAGGATGTCAGCCGCGACGCGCGGGTAGCCATCCGTGCGCTGGAAGATGTGTTCCGCGATGCAACCCCGGATCAGATCACCCAGGGCGTGCCGCTGGCTGGCGAAGCGAGCGGCAATATCTGCATCTTCAGCGATCACCATCTGCCGCAGGATGCCGAGGTCTTTACCGACAAGGAGGCCGACAACCGCATCATCAACGCGGCCCTCTATCTGCAAAAGCATGAGTTGAAGCGTCAGGTGGTGCTGGTCACCAAAGACATCAACATGCGCCTCAAGGCCAAGGGGGCCGGGCTTGCTCACGTTGAAGATTACCGCAGCGACCAGCTGATCGACGATATCCGCCTGCTGGCCAAGGGTTTTCAGGTGGTGCCCGGCAGCTTCTGGGAGCGCGTCGGCGAGTGCGAGAGCGAGACCCATGGCCGCGACACCATCCATGTGATCGATGCCAATCTGCTGGAAGGGGTTCACGTAAACCAGTATCTGGTGGATGAGGAGCATTTCTTCGCCGCCCGGGTGCTCAGCCACGATGGCAGCAAGATCCGCATCAAGGATCTGGGCCGCGAGCGACTGATGTCCCGCAAGGCGTGGGGTGTGCATCCCAAGAACGTCTATCAGGGAATGGCGCTGGATGCCCTGCTCGATCCGCACATCGATCTGGTGATCCTGACCGGTCCGGCCGGTTGCGGCAAGACCCTGCTGGCGATGGCGGCGGCGCTGGAGCTGGTGATTGAGAAGGGCATTTACGAGAAAGTGATCGTCACCCGGAATACCCCGGAAATTGCCGAAAGCATCGGCTTCCTGCCCGGCACCGAGGAGGAGAAGATGATGCCCTGGCTGGCGGCGGTGACCGACACCCTGGAGGTACTGCACAAGCAGGACGAGAACATGAGCGGCTCGCTCAGCTACATCATGGAGAAGGCCAATATCCAGTTCAAATCGGTCAACTTCATGCGCGGGCGCAGCATCCAGAACACCTTCGTATTGCTGGATGAATGCCAGAACCTGACCGCATCCCAGATCAAGACCATCATCACCCGCTGCGGCGAGGGCACCAAGATCGTCTGCTCCGGTAACCTGGCCCAGATCGACTCCAACTATCTGAGCCCGGTGACCTCGGGTCTCACCTACATCGTCGAGCGTTTCAAGGATTTCGACGGCAGTGCCAACATCTTCCTCAATGGCGTGGTGCGCAGCCGACTGGCTTCGTTCGCCGAGGAAAACCTCTGATTAAACTGAATATTTCCAGATACAAAGGGAGGCCAAGCGGCCTCCCTTTTTTGATCATGGCGCAGTCTTTATTCCCAAGGGCTATTGGCCAAGATAGCGCAGCAGTCCCGGGTGGTCGCTGTTTTGCAGAATATCCGGCTTGCCTTGCAGGGCGATGCGTCCCTCGTCGACAAACAGCACCTGATCGGCAATCAGCTGCGCATCCTCCGGATTGTGGGAAACCATCAACACGGTAATGCCCTGTTCGCAGGCGAGGCGCGCCACTTCGGCCAGCATCTCCCGGCGCAGGGCGGGATCGAGAGCAGAGAAGGGCTCATCCAGCAGCAGCAGCGGTTTGCCGCGCACCAACGCGCGAGCCAGCCCGACCCGCTGCTGCTGGCCGCCGGAGAGCTGTTCAGGTAGGCGGCTTAGCATCTCGCCAAGACCGACCCGCCCGGCCGCCTCGTTTACCTGTGCCCGTTGGGTGGCACTCAGGCGCAGGCCAGGGTGCAGGCCGATGGCGATATTGTCGAACACCGACAGATGGAGGAACAGGTTGTGATCCTGAAACAGGGTTGTGACTGGTCGCTCGGCCGGGCCCAGCGGCAGCAGATCTTCGCCATCGAAGCTGAGACGGCCTGATTCCACCGGCACGAAGCCAGCGATCATCCCGAGCAGGGTCGACTTGCCCGCGCCGCTTGGGCCTATCAGCGCGGTGATCTCCCCCTTGGGCAGGGTCGCGCTGAAGCTGACGCGCCAGTCGGGGTAGCTGGTTACCAGCGTATCAATGTTCAGCATGTTTTCCTCCAAGCCCCCGTTCCACCAGCCAGAACAGGGAGAAACAGAGCGTAAGCAGCAGGAGAGCGGTGGCGGCTGCTTCGGTCAGCCGGTAGCTGCCAAGCTGTTGGTAGAGCAGCCAGGGCAGGGTGGTGAGCTCCTGACTGCCAAACATGGCGATGGCACCGAGATCCCCCAGCGAGAGGATCATCGACAGCGCCATCGCTAGTGCCAGCGGGCGGCGCAGCAGCGGCCACTCCACCAGCCGCAGGCGATGCAGGCCACGTACCCCCAGACTGTCCGCCAGCCGGTCATACTGGCGTACCACCAGCTGCATGGGGGCGGAGAGGGTGCGCAGCACGTAGGGTAGCGCCATTAGGGCGTTGACCAGCACCACCAGCCAGGGGCCGAGGGCGAACACGTCGGCAAAGGACATAAACAGGATGAAGAGACCGGTGGAGAGCACCACCGCCGGGATCATCAGGATCACCGAGCCGCTGGCTTCCCACAGGGCGGCAGCCCGTCGCTTGCGAGCCCGTACCCGCAGATGACGGCTGGTGAGCAGCAGTGCGCCACCGAGCAGGGTGGCCAAGGCACCGGCTGCTAGTGCAATCAACAGCGACTGGCCGCTCGCCTGCCACAGTTTGGCGGAAGTGAGCGCCGTCAGCAGACCGGGGTGGAGGCCAGCGACGACGATGGCCAGCAGCGGTGGCAGAAAGATGGCGAGGCCGATACAGAGCGATAAGAGATCCACCACGGCCGTGCCTGGCTGATGGCGATCCGGCCGCAGACAGGGACGACGGGGAGTCACCCGACTGGCCGGCGTAGTCTGCAGCTTGTGCTGCAGGAGCAGCAGGGTGGCGGTCAGGATCAGCTGCACCAGCGCCAATCCGCCAGCGGTGGCGAGATCGAAGTCAAAGCGCAGCGCCTGATAGACGGCCACCTCCAGGGTGGTCGATTTCGGCCCGCCTCCCAGCGCCAGCACTGTGGTAAAGCTGGTGAAGCAGAGCATAAAGATGAGGCTGGCCAGCCCCGGCAAGATGCCGCGAATAAGCGGCCACTCCAGCAGCCGGAAGATATGGGATGAGCGCATGCCGAGCTGGCTGGCGAGGCGCCAGCTCGATTCGGGGATGCTCTCTATGCTCTGCAGCATCAGGCGGGCCGCCAGCGGCATGTTGAAAAAGACGTGGGCCAGCAGGATGCCGAACAGGCCGTAGAGGTAGTTGCCGGGATCCAGCCCCAGTGACCGTAGCAGTTGCGGTAGCCACCCTTGCTTACCGTGTACCGCTACTATGCCGAAGATGGCGATGATGACCGGCAGTACCAGCGAGAGACCAAACAGCTTGATCAGCAGGGTTCGGCCCATGAAACGGCGCCGCGCCAGCGCGCGGGCCACCGGAATGGCCAGCCCCAGGCTTAGCAGGGTGGAGAGCAGTGCCTGCCCCAGACTGAAGCCCAGCACATGGCGCAGATAAGGATCTGCGAGCAGGGTGCGGGGGGCCAGCGAACCGGCCTGCCACAATAGGGCCGCGAGCGGCCCGAGGGATATCAGCAGGATCAACAGGGTGGCGGCACTACCCGGCAACCACCAGAGGGGACGAGCCTGTGGTTTCAGATAACGGTTCACTGGGTGACGGCTTGCAGCCACTCGCGGATCCACCCTTTGCGATTGGCAGCCACCTCATCGCTGCTGAAGGCGAGCGGCTTGGCTACGGTGATCATCTGCTCGAAGCCCTTGGGCAGCGGCGTGTCGATAACCGGATACATCCAGTTGCCGGTCGGGATTTCCTGCTGGAAGGCGGGGCTCACCATAAATTGCAGGAACTGGTCAGCCAGCTTCTCCTGTTTGGCGCTCTTCAGCTTGGCGGCCACTTCTACCTGACGGTAGTGACCCTCCTCAAACGCCGCCGCCTGATACTGGGGCTTGTTCTCGGCAATCAGGTGATAGGCCGGAGAGGTGGTGTAGGAGAGCACCATGTCCGCCTCGCCATCGAGGAACATGCCATAAGCCTCTGACCACCCCTTGGTGACGGTGACCGTCTTTTTGGCAAGCTCGGCCCAGGCGGCAGGCGCCTTGTCGCCGTAGACAGACTTCATCCACAGCATCAGCCCCTGCCCCGGGGTAGAGGTGCGGGGATCCTGATAGATCACTTTGAGGTCGGGGCGCTCTACCAGCTCTTTCATGCTCTTGGGCGGCTGCTTGAGTTTGCCCTTGTCATAGACGAAGGCGAAGTAGCCGTAGTCGTAGGGGACGAAGGTGTCATCCTGCCAGCCTCCCGGCACCTTGATGCCATCCAGCTTGGCAGGATGGGGGGCGAACAGACCGCTCTGCTTGGCTTCGCTGATGAGGGCATCGTCGAGCCCCAGCACCAGATCGGCCTTGCTGTGGTTGCCCTCCAGCCGCAGCCGGTTGAGGATGGCTACCCCATCTTCGAGGGGAACCATATTGAGGGTGCAGTCGCACGCTTTCTCGAAGGCCTGTTTGATCTTGGGCCCCGGACCCCACTCGGCAGTGAAAGAGCTGTAGGTGTAGACGGTGAGGGTGTCGGCGGCGAACACATTGGCCGACAGCAGGCCGGTGGTGACTAGCAGCAGGGTCTTCATGGGTGGCACTCCCTATTACTTGTTAATAACGAGGTGCCAGCGGGTGAGGGCGCAAAAAAATGAGCGCCATGCCTCAAATTCCTCCGCCAGCATTATCTGGATCAGGTACACGGGTATAATCTCAGCGGTAAACCGCACCCCGTTTGAGAAACGAACCGCATTGTATTAACGTTCTTTTGGGTAGACCAGCACAATTGTGCAATACCCATGAGATGACGCCCACCCAACAGAGGATGTTCGCGTGCTTACCAATACCAAGGAAAGGCGTGCCTTTGCGCGCATGGTCATCAATGCTCCGGTCACCGTCTATCAGCAGCAGCTGGTGCTGGAGGGGATCTGCCGGGATCTCAGCGCCAACGGCATGGGGATTGCGGTCTCTGAACACCAGCTCGACATCAATCAGCCCATCCGGATCAGTCTTGCCACCAACAACAACCTGTTGCCTCCCTTTGAAGCCCATGCCCGTATTATCCGGGTGCTGGAGGAGGAGAGCGGGTTGCTGCTGGCGGTAGAGTTTCTGCCTCAGGGTTAATCCTCTCTCCCCATCGGCAGAGGGAGGGAATTAGCCTTTCTCCTGAACCGGCTGCACACTCAACTGCTTGCTATCGACCAGCGTTTTGCTGGTCGATGCTATTTGGCCAGCAGGCAAGGTGGCGGGACCGGTAGGTTCGAGCAACAGGTAGTTCTGCCCCTGCCAGTTGAGGGTCACATCCCCCGGCTTGGCGGGCAGGTCAACGGCCAGCAGGGCATGGCCGGGGACGAACACCATGGCCTGTTTCAGCTCTGGAAAGAGCTGGGCCAGCATGGCGGCCATCAGGGTTACCTTGCTGTCGCAGTCCCCCCGGTTCTGCTCCAGCACCTGACGGGGGGATAGAAATCCCTTGCCCTGCCTGCCGTTCAGGCTGTCGAGCTGCTGATAGGGGATGCTCTGGATAAAGGTGAGCATATGGGCCACGGTTTTCTGGCGCGCTTCTGTTTCGGTACTGCCCTGCTGTTTGAGTTGATCCGCCAGTGGAGCCAGCCCGCTGCGACTCTCCAGCGCGATGCGCACATGATCCTGCTTCACCGCCAGCTGTCCGTCCGGGGTGTTGAAGTACTGGAAGTAGTGTTTGGTCAGCCACGCCTGCTCCTCTTTGCTCCGCTTGGACTGCAGAAAGGCCATCGCCTCGCGCGCCTTGTCCTGATTGCGGCTTTTCAGATGCAGCTCCAGCGAGGGACGGGCGAGGGTGAACTGCACCTCGGGGTAGTTCTGGCGCACTTCCCGCAGCAACACCTGCAGGACCTCCTCCTGCATTCTGGCCGGGCGATAGGCGATGAGAGGCGGCAACTTGCCCTGTTCGAGCCGGTAGGTGAGCTGTTGGGGTTTACCTTCGCTATCCTGCCAGCCGACGCTGATCTGGCCGAGGCTGTTGTTGAAGCTGGTTTGGCTGGCCCCCGCAGGCAGGGCAAGCAGCAGGGCACAGAGCAGAGGGATTGCCGTCGGTCTCTTCATCATCCTTTCCTGTGGCACGGGCCAGTTCCGGTGGCCCAAAGTGGGAAGCGTAGCGGACAGTAAAACAGGGAGCCGAAGCTCCCTGTTGATTCTACTCGTTTTTTTGCAACTGGCGCGTTAAATCCAGCTCGGCTGCTTCGCCTCAAAGGCGCTGATAGCTGCCTCGTGCTGCAGGGTCAGACCGATGGCATCCAGCCCGTTGAGCAGGCAGTAACGGCGAAACTCATCGATCTCGAAACCGAAGCAGAGGCTACCTGCACGTACCTGATTGGCCTCCAGATCCACCTCGATCTCGATGCCCGGCTTGGCGGCGACCAGCTGGAACAGGGCATCGACCTCCTTCTCCTTCAGGCGCACCGGCACCATGCCATTGTTGATGGCGTTGCCGTAGAAAATGTCGGCAAAGCTCGGCGCTATGATGGTCTTGAAGCCGTAGTCGGCCAGCGCCCAGGGGGCGTGCTCGCGACTAGACCCGCAGCCGAAGTTCTCGCGGGCCAGCAGAATGCTGGCACCGGCGAATTGCGGCTGGTTCAGTACAAACTCGGGGTTTGGCTGCTGGCCGGCATCGTCCAGAAAGCGCCAGTCGTGGAATAGGTGCTTGCCAAAACCAATGCGGTTTACTTTTTGCAAAAACTGTTTGGGAATGATGGCGTCGGTGTCGACGTTGGCGCTGTCGAGGGGGACGACGATCCCTTTATGCTGTTTGAATCCTGTCATCGAAATGTCCTCTTACAGTGCGCGAATATCGGCGAAGCGGCCGGTGACGGCGGCAGCGGCGGCCATGGCCGGGCTCACCAGATGGGTGCGGCCGGCGCGGCCCTGACGCCCTTCGAAGTTGCGGTTGCTGGTGGAGGCGCAGCGCTCCCCCGGTTGCAGCCGGTCGTTGTTCATCGCCAGACACATGGAGCAGCCCGGCAGGCGCCACTCAAAACCGGCCTCGATGAAGATCTTGTCCAGCCCCTCGGCTTCGGCCTGGGCCTTCACCTGTTCGGAGCCCGGCACCACCAGCGCCTGCACGCCAGCGGCTACCTTGCGACCGCGAGCGATGACGGCGGCGGCGCGCAGATCCTCGATGCGGCTGTTGGTGCACGACCCGATAAATACTTTGTCGATGGCAACGTCGGAGAGCTTCTGACCCGGTTGCAAGTCCATGTAGGCGAGCGCCTTGCGGGCTGACTGCTGCTCCATCAGATCGCTGAAGGATTCCGGCGCCGGAATGGGTTCATTAACGGCAATCACCTGCCCCGGGTTGGTACCCCAGGTGACCTGTGGGGCGATATCGGCGGCATCGAGCATCACTTCGGCATCGAAGTGGGCACCATCGTCGCTCTTGAGGCTCTGCCAGTAGGCGATGGCCTGCTCCAGCACCTCGCCCTTGGGGGCGAATTCCTTGCCGCGAATGTAGTCGATGGTGGTCTGGTCGGGGGCGATCATGCCCGCCTTGGCGCCCAGCTCGATGGCCATGTTGCACACCGTCATCCGCCCTTCCATGGAGAGGCTCGCAATGGCATCGCCAGCGAACTCCACCACGTAGCCGGTACCACCGGCGTGGCCGACCTTGCCGATAATGGCCAGTACCACGTCCTTGGCACTGATGCCCTCGGCCAGCTTGCCGTTGACCGAAATGCGCATGGTCTTGGCGCGGCCCTGTTTCAGGGTCTGGGTCGCCATCACATGTTCCACTTCGGAAGTGCCGATGCCAAACGCCAGCGAGCCGAAGGCGCCGTGAGTGGCGGTGTGGGAGTCGCCGCAGACGATGGTGGTACCGGGCAGGGTGATGCCGAGCTCGGGGCCCATCACATGGACGATCCCCTGATATTTGTGGTTGAGATCGTAGAGGCGAACCCCGAACTCTTTGCAGTTGTCGGCCAGCGTCTCCATCTGGATTCGGGCCATCTCGCCGGAGGCGGCGATGTCCTTGGTGGTGGTGGAGACGTTGTGATCCATGGTGGCCCAGGTCAGGTCCGGGCGGCGCAGCTGGCGGTTCATGGCGCGCAGGCCGTCGAATGCCTGCGGGCTGGTCACTTCATGCACCAGATGGCGGTCGATGTAGATGAGGGGGGTCTCCCCCTCCACTTCCCGTACCACGTGGGCGTCGAATACTTTCTGATAGAGGGTCTTGGCCATTGCTTCTCTCTTCCTTGTTCTCTGTTATGCGGCTCAGATCCGGGCGGCGATCTGGCTACCCATCTCGGACGTGCTCTGCACCGGATGGCGGGCGCTGGCCTGATGCAGGTCGGCGGTGAAGTAACCCTCGGCCAGGGTCTGGGCCACGGCCTGCTCGATGGCTTGAGCTGCGGCTTCCTGGCCCAGGCTATAGCGCAGCATCAGGGCGGCGGAGAGGATCTGGGCGATGGGGTTGGCAATGCCCTTGCCGGCGATGTCCGGCGCCGAGCCACCGGCCGGCTCGAACAGGCCGAAGCCCGATTCGTTGAGGCTGGCTGAGGGGAGCAGTCCCATGGAGCCGGTGATCATGGCGCACTCGTCGGAGAGGATGTCGCCGAACAGGTTGGAGCAGAGCAGCACGTCGAACTGGGACGGATCCTTGATGAGCTGCATGGTGGCGTTGTCGATATACATATGGCTCAGCGCCACATCCGGATAGGACTTGGCGACTTGCGTCACCACCTCACGCCACAGAATGGAGGAGGCGAGCACGTTGGCCTTGTCGATGGAGGTGACCTTGGACTTGCGCACCCGGGCCGACTCAAAGGCAATCTTGGCGATGCGCTCAATCTCGAAGCGATGGTACACCTCGGTGTCGAACGCCTTCTCGTTCGCCCCTTCTCCCTCGCGCCCCTTGGGCTGGCCGAAGTAGATGCCGCCGGTCAGCTCGCGCACGCAGGCGATGTCGAAGCCGCGATCGGAGATGTCGGCACGCAGCGGGGAGAACTGTTCCAGACCGGTGTAGATGCGGGCCGGGCGCAGGTTGCAGAACAGTTTGAAGTGGGCACGCAGGGGCAGCAGGGCGCCACGCTCAGGCTGATCGTTGGGGGGCAGATGTTCCCATTTCGGGCCGCCCACCGAGCCAAACAGCACGGCATCGGCCGCTTCACAACCTTTGATCGTGCTTTGCGGCAGCGGGGTGCCGTGGTTGTCGATGGCAATACCGCCCACGTCATGGCGATCATACTCGAAGGCGAGGCCGAACCTGGCCTGCACCTTCTCCAGCACCTTGATGGCCTCGGCCATCACTTCAGGGCCAATGCCGTCACCCGGCAATACTGCGATCCGATAACTGCTCATACACTCTCCATCCTGATATTGTCTTTGAGATCCCTCTGTCCGGTTTCTCCGACGCTGCGCGCGGTTGCCGGTTCAGACGTTCCCCGTCCTGATGTTGTCATTCCATGCCGTCTGTGTGGCTGTGAGTCCTGCTCAGACGGTTTCTGATTTGATGCTGTTATTGCGTTCCATCTGCTCGGCTACCTGATCGGCGCGCCAGATGCTGTTGATCACATGGAGCAGGGCATGGGCCGAGGATTCGATGATGTCGGTGGCCAGTCCCATGCCGTGGAATTTGCGCCCCTTGTACTCGGCGACGATATCGACCTGACCGAGGGCATCTTCCCCTTCGCCCTTACTCTTGAGGGCATATTTGTCGATGCGGATCTCATAGCCGGTGATGCGGTTGATGCACTGGTAGACCGCATCCACCGGGCCATTGCCGGTGGCCGCTTCGCAGATCAGATCCTGCCCCACCTTCAATTTGACCGAGGCGGTGGCCAGCACCGAGCTGCCGCTCTGGACCCCGAGGTACTCCAGCTTGAAGTGCTCCGGCTCTTCGTGGATCTGGCTGAAGAAGGCCAGCGCTTCGAGGTCGTAGTCGAATACCTGCCCCTTCTTGTCGGCCAGGGTCAGGAACTTGCCGTAGAGGTGGTCGAGGTCGTAGCTGCTCTCGGCGTATCCCATGGACTCCATCCGGTGCTTGATGACGTGACGGCCGGAGCGGGAGGTCATGTTGAGGTTGTTCTGGGTCAGGCCGATGCTCTCGGGAGTGATGATTTCGTAGGTATTTTTCGCCTTGAGCACCCCATCCTGATGGATGCCGGAGCTATGGGAGAAGGCGTTGGCCCCGACGATCGCCTTGTTGGGTTGCACCGGCATGTTGCAGAGCTGGCTGACCAGCGTGCTGGTGCGATGAATTTCGCTGTGGCGGATATTGGTTTGCACCCCCAGCAGGTCGGCGCGGGTTTTGAGGATCATCGCCACCTCTTCCAGCGAGCAGTTGCCCGCCCGTTCGCCGATGCCGTTGATGGTGCACTCGATCTGGCGGGCCCCCATCTGCACCGCGCCGATGGAGTTGGCCACCGAGAGCCCCAGATCATCGTGGCAGTGGACCGAGATGATCGCCTTGTCGATGTTGGGTACCCGGTTGAACAGGGTGTGGATGATGCCGGAGAATTCGGTCGGCACCGTGTAGCCCACGGTATCAGGGATATTGATGGTGCGGGCGCCAGCCTTGATGGCGGCCTCCACCATGCGGCAGAGATTATCGATCGGCGTGCGGCCTGCATCCTCGCAGGAGAACTCCACATCATCGGTGTAGCGCAGGGCGTGCTTGATGGCGCCGACCCCCATCTCCAGCACATCCTCGAAGCTCTTTTTCAGCTTCCTCTCCACATGGATGGAGGAGGTGGAGATAAAGGTGTGGATTCGAAACGCCTCGGCGACCCGCAAGGCTTCACCGGCGGCGTCGATATCCTTGGGCAGGGCGCGGGCGAGGGCGCAGACACGGCTGTTTTTGATGTGGCGGGCGATGGTTTGCACCGATTGAAAATCGCCGGGAGAAGAGACCGGGAAGCCCACCTCCATGACGTCGACACCGAGCCGCTCCAGTGCCTGGGCGATCTGCAGCTTCTCCTTGACTGTCAAACTGGCCGCCAGGGCCTGCTCACCATCACGCAAGGTGGTGTCGAATATGATGACCCGATCTGACATGTGACTTCCCTCTTCCTAAGTTCGGTAACGTGCATCCTGCGGCGGCATAAAAAAACCCGTGCAGGGTGCACGGGTTTTTGTAAATTCCGGCTATGCCTTAGCCCGGCTACAAGGATCCCGCGCGAGTTAACGCGATTAGGGAGATTAGTAGTAGCGGGGTGGCAATACGCATGACGTTGTTATTCCTTCCAGTCGATAACGCTTTTACCAATATCGAGATTTTTATGCTGTGTCAACACGGAAGGTCAGGGGCAATCTGCTGACGTATTTAATCGGATTGTAAAGGATTGCAAATTTCCTTGTCCCATATTCGGCCCATGACCGATTATCTGGTCATTCCTGCTGTGCTCTATTCTCTGCACAACCAGATCGACTTATCAGCATTGGCTGAATTATCTGAGGTGTTAAATGGAAAAACGTAGACCTGGTCGTCCGGTCGGACGTTCTGACATTCGTGACAAGTTGCTTGCTGCCGCCCGTGAGCGTTTTCTCAATACTCCCTATAGCAAGGTGACTACACGCGAAATCGCGGAGCTTGCTGGCTCCAATCTGGCAATGATCCACTACTACTTCGGCAGTAAAGAGGGTCTTTACAAAGCGGTGTTGGGCGATGTGGCCGAACCCCTCGACCATGCTTGGCAAGATGAACACAGCAATCACAGCCTCAACGAGCTGCTCAACACCTACTATCAGGTGATGGCGCCCAACAGCGAGCTGACCTCTGCCATCTCCAGCGCATTGTCGACCGAGAAGAGCCCGGGCCGGGATTTTGTGCTGAACCGCCTGCTGGAACGTCAGCTGCCGCAGTTCGATGCCCTGCTGGAAACCATGAAGTCTAACGGCGAGCTGGGTGACAACCTGGATCCCGACATGCTGAAGATCTCCTTCCTCAGCATGATGTGGCAGCCGTTCGTGATGAAAGATCTCTACGAGCAGGTGTTTGGCCTGAAAGTGGATGAGCACTTCATGGCTCGTCTGGCGGACCACAACTGCCGTCTGATGGAGACCGGCCTGCGCGGCAGCCACTGATTTTGCCGCCACATCGAGATTAAAAAGGGCCATTCGGCCCTTTTTTCATAAATCTGTTATCCCTTGTTCAACGTAACGTCATCCCGCTTTCTTACTCTGCAAGCAGAATTCAGGGAAGGAGGGGATATGAACAAGATCCAGCAATGGGACCTGCAGGTGTGTCGGGTCTGCCTGCTTCACGGCTACAACCGGCAGCAGGCGAGGGTGAGTCGTCTCATTTCCCGCACCGGTGATGGCCCGCTTTACGCCGTGCTGGCCGCCCTGCTCTGGTGGCAGGGGGAGGCAGAGCGGGAGTTGGTGCGACTGGCGCTGCTCGCCTTTGCCATCGAGTTGCCTCTCTATCTGCTGCTGAAAAACAGCCTGAAACGGCAACGGCCGGTCGGTTTGCCGGTCTTTATCACTCCTTCAGATCGTTACAGCCTCCCCTCCGGCCACACCGCTGCCGCTTTTCTGATGGCCACCATACTGGCCACCGGCTTTCCGATCTGGGCGCCCCTGCTGTTTGGCTGGGCGGCGCTGGTGGGGGCATCCCGGTTGCTGCTCGGGGTACACTACCTGAGCGATCTGGTTGCCGGTGCCCTGCTGGGTGGCGGTTGCGCCGTGCTGGCGCTCAGCTGGAGCCACTCATGAGGATACTGTTCGGGGTGCAAGGCACCGGCAACGGTCATATCAGTCGCAGTCGCACCCTGGCGCGGGCGCTGCGCACGGCAGGGGTCGAGGTAGATTATCTCTTTAGCGGCCGCCCTGCCGACCGCTACTTCGACATGGAGGAGTTCGGCGCCTACCGCGCCTTTCCCGGCCTCACTTTTGTCAGCCACGAGGGGCGAGTTTCTCCGTGGCGCACCCTGCAAGCCGCCTCGCCGCTCACCTTCTGGCGGGATCTGCGGGCTCTCGATTGCAGCGAATACGATCTGGTGGTGAGCGATTTTGAGCCGCTGACCGCCCACGCTGCCCGCCGCTATGGCAAGCCGAGCCTCACCGTCAGTCATCAGGCCAGCTTCAACTGGCCCATCCCGCGTTGGGGGGAGGATGGGGTCAGCCGCCAGCTGATGCGCCACTTTGCTCCTGTGGATCAGCCGCTCGGGCTGCACTGGTTTCACTTCGGTCACCCCTTGCTGCCGCCGGTGATCGACCCTATCGCCGCTGCGCCGGATAACGGCGAGATCCTGGTCTATCTGCCATTCGAGCAGACCGAGGCGATCGCCGCCTTGTTGTCGCGCTTTGGTCAGCAGCGCTTCGTCTGCTTTCACCCTGCCATTCGCACCCCGAGCCAATGGCGCAATCTGCGCTTCGAGCCGCCGTCGCGACACGGGTTTATCGCCGTGCTGGCCGGTTGTCGCGGCGTCATCTCCAACGCGGGTTTCGAGCTGGCTTCCGAGGCGCTCACCCTCGGCAAGAAACTGCTGGTCAAACCCCTCGGCGGCCAGTTCGAGCAGCTGACCAACGGCAAGACGCTCGAGATGATGGGACTGGCGACCCTGATGGATGTGCTCGATGCCAATCTGGTGCGCACCTGGCTCGACAGCGCCTCGCCGGGGGCGGTTTGCTACCCCGATGTAGCGGGGGAGCTGGCCCGCTGGCTGGCGGCGGGCGCTGACGAGAGCGTGGCCTCTCTGTCACGGCGGCTCTGGGCGCGCACCCTGTTTCCGGAGGAGGTGAGTGATCGCCTGAGCGAGCTGGATGGGGGCGACTGTTTATCCAGTTGCTGGTTATCGCAAGTGAGCGTTGTTGACTAGACTGAAAGGCGATCCCACCAAGGAGAGGATGGAGCAAATGCGCTTTACCAATGAAAACGGCGAAGTCATGAACTTGGCTGACAATCTCACCCTGCACGAGTTGCTCGATATGGGTGTCAGCATCTCGGTCAGTGAAGAGACCGATCCGGATCAGCAGATCTGGCTGGCGGAGCCGGATCAGGAGAACTGAGTCATCATCCGGCATCAAGCCCACCGCTGAACGGTGGGCTTTTTTGTGGCTGTTTTCCCCCTCAGCGGAATGATCCGCTGGCCATTCCCCGACTTCCTTCCCTTTTGTCTCATGGTCGCTGCGGCAAGTCATTGAATGTTAATAGCCGGTTGAAATGTATGACTGTTCTGGTCAGATAAAGCCGTGGACAAGCGTTATGAAGCGGGTTAAGTTGGTTTTTCACCCTATTTTCGGGTGAATGACGGAAAAATCCTTTTTTTCTACTGTCGACGGGGCTGAATTGGGCCGAGCTGCATTCAGATAACAACAAGAAACGGATCGGGCCGTGCCGGGAAGCACGGCATCGTCGGCGGGATTCGCTAAACGGAGCAAAGCCTGGAGGGCTTTATCATGGAGATGTTATCAGGCGCCCAGATGGTGGTTAGAGCGCTGGAAGATCAGGGAGTTGAGCACGTCTTCGGCTACCCTGGTGGCTCAGTGCTCGACATCTATGACGCTCTCTTCGAAAACGGCAAGATGGAGCATGTCTTGGTGCGGCACGAGCAAGCCGCGGTTCACATGGCTGACGGTTACGCCCGTTCCACCGGCAAGGTGGGGACTGTGCTGGTAACGTCAGGCCCGGGAGCGACCAACTGCATTACCGGTATTGCCACCGCCTATATGGATTCCATTCCGCTGGTGATCCTCTCCGGCCAGGTGCCGACCAGCATGATCGGTGAGGATGCGTTCCAGGAGACCGACATGATCGGTATCTCCCGCCCAGTGGTGAAGCACAGTTTCCTGTGCAAGAAGGCGAGCGATATTCCCGAGGCCATCAAGAAGGCCTACTACATTGCTGCCAGCGGCCGCCCGGGGCCGGTGGTGGTGGATCTGCCCAAAGATGTGCAGAACCCGAAAGAAAAATTCCCCTACCAGTATCCCGAGACGGTCTCCCTGCGCTCCTACAACCCGACCAAGTCTGGCCATAAAGGGCAGATCAAGCGGGCAGCCAAGCTGCTGGTAGAAGCCCAGCGCCCGGTGATGTACGTGGGCGGTGGCGCCATCAACGCCAATGCGGACCATCTGGTGACCAAACTGGCGGAGCTGCTGAACCTGCCGGTGACCACCACCCTGATGGGGCTGGGGGCTTTCTCCGGTGTCCATCCGCAATTTATCGGCATGCTGGGGATGCACGGCACCTTCGAAGCCAACAAGACCATGCACAACGCGGATCTCATCTTCGCTGTCGGTGCCCGCTTCGATGACCGCGTCACCAACAACGTGGCCAAGTTCTGCCCAAATGCGACCGTGGTTCATATCGATATCGACCCCACCTCCATCTCCAAGACGGTGCAGGCCCATGTGCCTATCGTCGGCTCGGTGGAAACCGTGCTGGAGCAGATGCTGGAAGTGATCCGCGAGTGTGGCTTCGATAACGACAAGGAGGCGCTGGCGGACTGGTGGAGCCAGATCAACCAGTGGCGCTCCCGTCACTGTCTGGCCTACGAAAAGTCGGCTACCCAGATCAAGCCGCAACAGGTGATCGAGACCCTCTACAAGGTGACTCAGGGTCAGGCGTTTGTTGCCTCCGACGTGGGCCAGCACCAGATGTTTGCGGCCCTCTACTACCCGTTTGCCAAACCGCGCCAGTGGATCAACTCGGGGGGCCTCGGCACCATGGGCTTCGGTATTCCGGCAGCCATGGGGGCCCAGTTTGCCAACCCGGATGCGGTGGTCTGCTGCGTCACCGGCGACGGCTCGGTGCAGATGAACATTCAGGAGCTCTCCACCTGCATGCAGTACGGAGTGCCCATCAAGATCATCTCCATCAACAACCGTGCACTGGGCATGGTCAAGCAGTGGCAGAAGATGTTCTACGGCGGCCGTCACAGCCACTCCTACATGGAGTCCCTGCCGGACTTCGTCAAACTGGCGGAAGCCTACGGCCACGTCGGTATCGCGGTGAGCGATCCGGCCGAGCTGGAGAGCGCCATGGAGAAAGCCTTCGCCATGAAGGATCGACTGGTGTTCATGGATATCTCGGTCGACCCGGATGAGCACGTCTATCCGATGCAGATCAAGTTTGGCGCCATGGATGAGATGTGGCTGAGCAAGACGGAGAGAACCTGATGAGACACATCATTTCAGTACTGCTGGAGAACGAATCCGGCGCCCTGAGCCGCGTGGTGGGCCTCTTTTCCCAGCGCGGCTACAACATCGAGACCCTGACGGTGGCGCCGACCGAGGATCCCACCCTGTCGCGCATGACCATAGTCACCATGGGTGACGAGCGGGTGCTGGAGCAGATCCAGAAGCAGCTGCACAAGCTGGTGGATGTGCTCAAGGTGTGTGACTTGAGCGAAGGGGAGCATATCGAGCGGGAGATCGCGCTGGTCAAGGCGCGTGCCACCGGTGGCGCCCGTGACGAGCTGAAACGGCTGGCGGATATCTTCCGTGGCCAGATCGTCGACGTCACCCCCGAGCAGTACACGGTGCAGCTGGTGGGCACCAGCGAGAAGCTGGATGCCTTTATCAAGACTGCCGCCCAGACCAACGAGATCATCGAAGTGGTGCGCTCCGGCGTCTGCGGTATCTCCCGGGCGGACAAGGCGCTGCGGCCCTGATGGCTGGCGGGACAGCTGATGACGCGTCAGCTGCCGCAGAGTGAAAGGAAAGAGGGCTCTGCGGAGCCCTCTTTGTTTGGTTTTGCTTTACGAGGGTAGGGATGATGTTCGGTATTCATGATCTTGCTCTGTTTATGGTCTCGGGGCTGCTGCTCAATATCATGCCGGGGCCCGACTCCCTGCTGGTCATGCTGCGCAGCGGTTCGCAAGGGTGGCGTGCCGGTTCGGTCGCGACCCTTGGCATCGGCACTGGTGTCATGGTGCATGTGTTGGCGGCGGCCCTCGGTCTGTCGGCCCTGCTCAGCGCCTCGGCCGAGTTGTTTGCCCTTATCAAGCTGGCTGGCGCCATTTACCTCATCTATCTGGGGTTCTCCCTGCTGCGCCAGCAAACGACGGGTTCCATGGAGAGAGGGGCCACTCTGCCTGCACTCTCCTATGGCCAGATTTACCGGCAAGGGGTGCTGACCAATGTGCTCAATCCCAAGGTGGCGCTCTTTTTTCTCGCCTTCGTGCCCCAGTTCATCGCGCCGGATGCCCCCGACAAGGCGCTCGCCTTTATCCTGCTTGGTTGCATCTTCAACCTGGGCGGCATCATCTGGTGTCACCTGCTGGTCTTTACCACCGTCTATGCCAGCCACAAGGTACGGTTGTCGCAGCGCCTCGGTCGCTGGCTCAACCGGGGCATCGGCACCCTGTTTGTCGGGCTCGGGATCAAGCTGGCCAGCGACTAGCTCGCCGCTTTCTGACCTGGGGCAGATTATCGTGCGCCGCGCTGTGGTATGGTCGGCGGTTAGTTGCGGGGCCAGCCCCGCTCTCTCTTTTTCAGGTCAGCCCCACTGGCCGCAGCAGCGAGATCCCTTGCCCAGATGAACATCGCCCGGCTCAAGAACTTTACCGAGATTGTGAAGAACAACTTCAACATCTCGGCGACGGCGGAGAAGCTCTATACCTCCCAGCCGACCCTCAGCAAGCAGATGAAGATGCTGGAAGATGAGCTCGGGCTCGCCCTCTTTACCCGCAAGGGGAAAAATTTGGTCGGCTTGACCAGCGCAGGCGAGCAGGTGATGGAGTTGGCCAAGGGGGTAGTGGCGCAGGTGGAGCAGATCAACCTGCTGTCGCTCGGGGAGCAGCTGGCCACCAGCGGGGTGCTGCGTATCGCCACTACCCACACCCAGGCCCGCTACAAGCTGCCAGCGGTGATCACCGAGTTCAGCCGTCGTTATCCCGATGTGGCGATCCAGCTTCATCAGGGGGCACCTGCCCAACTGGCCCAGATGGTGCAAAGCGGCGATGTGGATATGGCGATCGCCACCGAGTCCATGTATCTGTTCGACGAGCTGGCCGCCGTCCCCTGTTATCGTTGGGGGCGCAGTGTGGTGGTGCCCCACGGTCATCCACTGATCGACTGCCAGCCGCTGTCGATGGCGGATCTGGCCCGCTATCCCCTCATCACCTATGTGTTCGGCTTTACCGGCCGCTCCAAGATGGACAAGGCCTTCAGCCGTCACGGCCTCTCGCCGAAAACCGTGCTGACCGCCACCGACACCGACGTGATCAAGCACTACGTCCGGCTCGGCATGGGGGTCGGGGTGATTGCAAGCGTAGCCTTTGACGAGGGGGATAGGGAGGCTCTGGTGAGCCTCAACATCGACCACCTGATCGCCTCGAGTGCCACCCACATCTGCCTGCGCAAACATGCCCATTTGCGTGACTACATGTACGACTTTATCCACCTCTACGCCCCCCATATCAGCCGGGAGACGGTGCAGCTGCACCTTATCAACCAGCCGCCCGCTGCCAATATGGCGGAGTTGCCGTGGCTCTAACCGCGGGTTGTTTGTCGTACACAGAGCAAAAATACAGAGACAAAAAAGAGAGGCCTTGGCCTCTCTTCTGGTTTTATCGGTATGCGGGATTAAGCTCTGCGGGTCGCCAGATTGATAAAGATCTGGGCTCCGACCAGCAGGCAGTCGTCATCGAGGTAGTAGGGATTCGCATGCAGGTAGTTGCAGATCCCTTTGGCCTGACAGCCGCTGCCGAGGAAGAACATGGCCCCCTTGCGGCCACGGCAGGCGTTGACCATATAGCTGAAGTCTTCGCTGCCGGTCATCGGCTGACCCTGAGCGTTGATCCCCTCGGAGGGCAATACGTCGGCGGCCGCTTGCAGCAGACGGGCGCAGGCATCGGCGTGGTTCTCGACCGCCGGATACCCGGCATAGACCATCTTGGTCTTGAAGCCGCGCAGTTCGCTCTGGGCCACGATCTCCTTGAAGCTGTTCTTCAGGATCTGGTCGGTCTCGGCATCCATGGCACGGATGGTGCCACGCGCCTGCACATGGTCGGCGATGGCGTTGGGGATGGTGCCGCCGTTGATCATGCCGCAGCCGAATACCGCCGGGCTGAACGGACTGGTGCGCTTGGCAACGATGTAGTCCATATCCTCGATGATCCGCACCGCTTCGCGGATGGCATCCAGCCCCTTGTGGGGGGTGGATCCGTGGGCGGAGATACCATGCACATCCAGCGTCCAGGCAGAGCCCCAGGAGGACATGACACCGTGGTTGAACTTGATGGTGCCGGTCTCCATGGCGCCGTCGTTATGGAGGGCATAGACCTCGTCCACCCCCTTCATGCAGCCCAGTTCGACCATCTTCTCGGCGCCCGGCACCCGCATATCCTCTTCCGCCATCTGGAAGATAAAGCGGATGTTGTACTGCAGGCGATCGCGGTTGGCGGCCAGAAACTTGGCCGCAGTCAGGGCGATCGCCATATGGGAGTCGTGACCACAGTTGTGAGCCATCCCCTCGTGGGTCGACTTGAACGCAACGTCGCTCAAGTCGTGCATCTCGAGGCCATCCATGTCGGCACGGAAGGCGATGGTCGGCAGTACCGGGTCAACCACCAGATCGCCGTGGAAACCGGTGAAGCCCGGATAGTCGGTGAGACGGTAGCCAAAGCCTGTCATCAGCTCGCGGCAGTAGGCCGAGGTCTTGAACTCGACGCCGGAGGCCTCCGGAATGGTGTGCAGATGGTGGCGCACTTCCTGACTGAAGTCGCGCAGGGCCAGCAGGGCCGGTTCAATGTGGATGTTGTTCATCAGATGATCCCTTGGATGGAGAAGCCGAGCTGGGCCACCAGCGAGGCGCCGAAGAAGCAGCAGGTGGAGACGATCATGAAGATCAGGATCACTTTCCAGGACATCTTCTTCAGCTCTTCCAGCTGACCGCCCACCGAGAGACCGGCAAAAGCCAGCAGCGGTACGCAGCAGGAGAGGAAGGAGATCTTGGCGACGGCGTCGATAAAGAGACCGCGCACCGGGGTTTCCGGCAGGCAGATCAGAATGCCGATGATGGTGGCATAGGCAAATGCCGGCAGGGAGGAGGGCAGATAGCGCTTGGCAATCAGCGAAGCGAACACCACCAGCGACATGGCGACGAAGCTGTCACCCATAAGCCAGAGCGGAGTGCCGGTGGTCAGGGTCTGGGTAAACATAGCCAGCAGGATCGCCAGAAAGACGAACCGCATATCCATTACGATGCTTTTCATACTTTCTCTCCTTTGGCAGTCAGGGCATAGATTTTTTCAGCGAGCGGCAGACCCAGATAGGTAAGGGAGAGGGCGCCGAGGGCAGACGAGAGCAGGTTCGAGGCTGCCGCGATACTCAGCACCTGCTGAGCCAGCGCTTCGTCGAGACCGTTGATCAGGGCGCCGGAGGCAGCGCTCAGCATGGAGCCTGAGCCCACGCCGGAGCCGGCAGCCAGTGCCAGCGGGTGCAGGCCGGTGAGCGGAGCGATACTGCCCAGCACGCTGAACCAGAGGGTGCCGATAACGGAGCCGCACAGGTAGATGGCCAGCACGCCGATGTACTCCTGAGAGCCGGTGCCGAACTTGCCCTGAATTACCGCGACAGACGGCTCACGGCTGATGGAGGAGCAGGCCCCGATGGCGCGGCGGCCAAAGCCGAACTTCACCGCCAGCGGGATGGCGATCAGGATCGGCAGCAGGTTGCCAATCTCCTGCAGGAACAGCGGTACGCCGACGCTCAGGATCATCTTCAGGTTGGGGATGATCATCCCCGCGTACTGGGTACCCAGGATCAGCAGGCTGAAGCCCACCATCTTGCCGCAGAAGCCCTCTTCTTTCTCGGTGAAGAGACTCTTCCAGCCGGGGATGCGATCCTTGACCGGCTTGGCGGAGACAATCATGCCAATGATGACGGCAAAGAGCATCGGCAGGATCGGAATGATGGCGATGCCTATCTTGATCTCCTGCTTGCCTATCAGGTACTGGGCCACAAAGATCAGCATGGCGGTTGCCAATATGCTGACCGTGACCGTCTTGAGGGGGCTGGTTTGCTGCATAGTCTTTTCTCTTGTTATTCCCATGTGTGGCCATCGTCAGGATTGTCCAGACCGATGATGGGGGCATCATAGGGAGCGAAGAGGGGCAGGAATGTGACCTTCATCAAGCTGGCCATATGGCATTTTTTCATGGGGTATGCCCTTTAACCCTCTGGATACCAAGGGTTAAATGTCGTTAACAGAACATCAGCATTGGCAGGACAAGATAAGCAAACAGGAGTGAAATGGCGACACCGCCCCGCAGGGCGGTGACGCGTATCAGACGGGTGTTTTGAGGCGGGCACTGCGCAGCAGCAGGGGAAGCTGGTAGAGCACCAGGGCGCCGAGTACCAGTCCGGCACCGACCAGTTTGGCGCCGCCGAGGGGTTCGTTGTAGAAGAGGGTGCTCAGCAGCAGAGTCCAGACCGGCTCCAGCAGCATCATCAGGGCGGCGTGGGCGGTAGTCATCTTGCTCAATGCGTGGGTGAGCAGCCAGTAGCGCAATGTGGTGGCGATCAAGACGCTCGCCGCAAACCAGCCCCAGATGCCGTGGCTGACTCCAGCCTCGGGCCACTGTTCGGTCAGCAGGGAGAGCAGGGTGCCGAGCAGGCCGGTCATCGCCAGCTGGATGCAGGTGAGCCAGGTGGGGGCAATGGATTGGGCAAAGTGGCGATGGACGGCGAGCTGGATGCCGAGAGTGGTGGCCGCCGCCAGAAACCAGAACAGCGAAAGCGACACGCCCCAGTGGGTACTGCTGGAGAGCAGCAACAGGCCCACGATGGCGATGGGTAGGGTGAGCCAGTAGTGGCGGCCAGGCTTGGCCCGAAAGGCTCCCCATGCGGCCAGCGGGGCCATCAGGGTGGCGACGCTCATGATAAAGGCGCCGCTGCCCAGCGCATCGCTCTGGCTGATGGCGGTGACCCACAGCAGCAGGCTGGCGCCGAGCAATGTGCCGCAACCGGCAGCGCGCACCAGTTGGGCGCGAGTCGGCGGTGGCTCGCGCAACCAGGCCAAGGGCAGCAAAAGCAGCGCCGCCAGCAGAAAGCGGCTGCCGATAAAGGCGGCGGGGGGCAGTTCGCGGATCGCCTCTTTCGAGAAGAGCCAGCCAGCGGCGGCCAGCAGGGTGACCAGTACC
>NZ_JBFODN010000191.1:0-17331 GCF_040908345.1 Aeromonas sp. R3-1 | reverse complement strand
TTGCTATCGCTGTAGGGACGGATATGCAGTGCATCGGAGGCGACGTTAAACATCACGTCGCTCTGCTCGATGGTCCAATCCATCCCGGCTGCCTGTAGCCAGATATCGAGGGATTGTTGTGGGGGCAAAACATTGCCAAGGCCATGCCAAGGGGTTTGGCCGGTGTAGGCCATCGTATCGATCAGGTGAGCCATATCTCCTCCAGGAATAGTGAAATGCAGGCATTCAGCCTGCTAACTCATGGAGGTGATGTAGGTTTGAGAGATTATTGAATGGAGTTCATTTGCCACCTTACTCTCATTATTTCAAGGGGCGTTACAGCATGATGGTGTTGTGCAATGAACTGCATTGGAGGGGTACGGAGAGGGGTACGGGGCCAAAAACGACCAAGGGGTTGGCATCGTGATGATGCCAACCCCTTGTTTTATATGGCGCTCCCGACTGGAGTCGAACCAGTGGCCTGTCCCTTAGGAGGGGACCGCTCTATCCTGCTGAGCTACGGGAGCTGTGTGGCGGGCATTATACAAGAAGCAACTCCCTTTTAAACCCTTGATTCTTATTCCAATACTGCCAAATCCCCATTCTGGATGTTAAACGGCGAATATTTGTTCTGGCTGCTGATGATGGCGCCGTCGTCGAACACCTGCACCACTTCGAACAGGCCGTCGGCCGGATTGCGCATCATGCGCGACTTGCCGTAGGGGTCGATGAAGTCAGCGTTGTGCTGGATGCGGAACTGGTCGCCAAGCTTGATACCGTTGCGCCGTCCCAGATTGATGTAGGGGCCGCGTTCGTTCTGGCCGACCACTCTTGCGGTGACCGGGGCACAGGTGAGCTGGGCCACCAGATCCTGAGCGGCTTGCTGCAGCTGGTAGTTGACCTCCTGGCCGTAGCTCGACTGCCAGAACTGGCCGCTGCTGCTGCCCACCTGATCCCGTTTGCCGAAGGTCCAGGTGGCGCGCCCTTCATAGACCTTGCGGTTGATCAGGCTGCCGTTGATGCCGTCGAACAGGTAGAGCTGCATGCGAAAATTGCGCACGGGATCCTCATACCAGCTGGTCAGCTGGTTGCCCTGCGGCTCGATGGAGAGATCGTCGATGCTGCCGAGCACCAGATACTGGCTGTCGGTACGCAGGCTGAGCGCCTTGATCTCTTCGAGGGCACTGCGATCCCCCTGTTGCAGATGCAGCGGATCGATGCGCAGGTTTTCATCCAGCCACTGGCGCACCGCGACCCCTTGCGGCGCATTGGCGAGAGTTTCGAATAGCCGCCGCGAGAGGTTTTCCGGCATGTCGTCCATGGCGCCGTAGCTGGCTTGGTCCGGATAGCGCATCCGCAGCCTCACCAGTGTCAAATCCTTGGCGAAGTGCTGGGTCTGGCAGATCTGGCGCTCGGCCTGAATGTCGGCCACTAGCGTGATATACATGCGGCCGTTGCGCACCTCTTCCCGCTTGAGCCGATACTGGCGAATGTCGCCGCCGGAGCGGATCTGGATCTGCTCGGATCGCAGGCTGCCATTTTCCAGACGCTGGACGCTGGAGACTGCCGCGCCGCTTGCCAGCAGGGCCTGACGCAGGGCGTCGCGAGTTGCCTGCTCGCGGGCATAGACTTCATCGCCCCCCAGAATGGCGGCGCTGCCCTGTGCTTCGATAAGTTCGGCGCGGGTGCTCAGGCTGGCCAGCAGCAGGGTCAACAGCAGCGGTAATTTCATAGCAGATACCTTGAGTTGGCGGGCAGCCGAGCCATTTTGAGGAAATGGCGCCTGCTGGCCGACATGGATCACAACACGTTCCAAGTGGCAGCGCACGTTGGCGCTGACGATGTCCATTAAAAAGCAAGAATCATGCCTCATTACCGGCTCAAGCTTTGTCCGGCGCGTCCGATAATAAGTCAGGTGCAGATACAGGAAAGGTATCCATGAACAAACTCATCACGGCGTTGGCGCTCGCCCTGGCATTGACCGGGTGCGGCTCCGACCCTATCAATCGGGATCAGGGTGACCCTCGCCAGGCGGCGCAGGGGATGGAGCTCAACTGGCTGGTGGCGCGTATGACCGATCAGCTGATGGAGCGCAAATCGCTGACCACCCTGACCGAACCCATCGCAGTGGCCTCTTTCGTCGATCTCGATACCCTGCAGGATACCAACTGGATGGGGCAGCAGATTGAGGAGAGCTTTATCTACGAGCTCAATCGTCGCGGCGAGGTGGTGGTGGACTTCAAGCTGACCGGTAGCATCAAGGTGACGCCGCAGGGGGACTTCGTGCTGAGCCGCAACTATAAGGAGCTCTCTTCCCGTTTGCCGATCTCCCGCATTCTGGTCGGCACCTTCAGCCGCAACAGCAAGGGGATCCTGGTCAATGCCCGCGTTATCGACATGCGCACCAAGATGGTTGAGACCACGGCCCAGAGCCTGATCCCGCAAAAATATCTGTTCGGTGCTAACAACTCGTTTGGTCGGGCATCGATCAATCGCGGTTATCTGATGCGTGACAGTCAGGCCCGGCCGGGCGGTCATCTGGTCAACCTGACCCCGTGAGGAGCGAGTCATGAAGATCCTGTTTGGTTGCCTGTTGGCACTCTTGCTCACCGGTTGCAGCGGCAACCGGGTGGTGGATTACACCCAGGGTGGCAAACCCGATGATTTTCCGGTGCTCAAGGCGGTGGGGTATGCGGTGATCGACATCCAGCCCGGCCCCTCCCAGTCGGAGAAGATGCTGCAAGCCATTCGCGCTTCCAAGATGGATGCATATCGCGAGCTGGCCGAGCAGCTCAATGGTCAGCAGGTGCGCGGCCAGAGCAGCTATCGTGACCTGACCCAGACCTCCAACTCGCTGGATGTGTCGGTCGCCGGTGTGGTGCGTGGTGCCCGGGTGGTTGCCTCCTATCCGCGCGGCAATACCTATGCCACCGAGATGGAGCTCGATACCCGTGCCCTCTACAACATCAACCAGCTGATGGCCGGTCAGTTCTGAGTTGATGGGCTTGCCGTGAAAACCGGCATCAAAACAAAAGGCGAGCAGGGTGCTCGCCTTTTGTCGTCGTGGGCTGGTTAGCTCCCCATCAGCACCGGCGGCACTGCGGTAGGTTTCACATCCTCGCTCGGGTAGCAGCCCAGCACCTTGATATAGCGGGTGATCTTGGTCAGTTCCACCAGTGCGGCCTGCATCGCCGGGGTCTGCAGGTTGGCGGAGACATCGAGGTAGAACATCTCTTCCCACGGGTTGCCCTGCACCGGACGGGACTCCAGCTTAGTCATGTTGATCTCGTGGCTGCGTAGTACCAGCAGCGCCTCGACCAGCGAACCCGGCTTCTGGGAGGTGGACATGATGAGGGTGGTCTTGGCCGGGATCTGCGGTGCCACGTCGATGGGTTTGCGCGCCACCACGATGAAGCGGCTGTAGTTCTCTTTCTGGTTGGCGAGCTGCTCTGCCAGCACGTCCAAGCCATACAGTTCGCCACCGGCGGCGCTGCCGATGGCGGCGGCCTCCGGGCTGGCCAGCTCTTTCACCTTCATCATGGCGCTGGAGGAGGAGTCGCAGATCTCGTGACGCGCCCCTTCCAGCTTGCTCAGATAGTGGGAGCACTGCTGGAACACCTGCGGGTGGGCATAGAAGGTCTTGATGCGGCCAAGCTCGGTCGGTACGGCGGTGAGGATGCAGTGCTCGATGGGGTAGGTGAGCTCGCCGACGATGGAGAGGCTGGTGTGCTGCATCACGTCATAGACTTCGTTGATGGAGCCCGAGCTGGTGTTCTCGATGGGCAGCACACCGAAGGCGGCGCGGCCTGACTCCACCGCATCCAGCACTTCGCGGAAGTTCTGGCAGTTCACCTCGATCACCTGATCCTTGTAGCGCGCCAGATATTTGCGGGCGGCCAGGCTGGAGTAGGAACCGCGCGGCCCCAGATAGGCGACGCTGGTCATCGGCTCCTGCTGCTCCGGGTTGAGCAGGCTCTGCAGATAGGCCTGCTGGGAGAGCACAGAGTCTTCGATGATGGTGTGATAGATGCGAGTGATGTACTGGGCATCCAACCCAAGCACGCGCCCTTTCTGGATCAGGGCGACCAGCAGCTCCTGCTCCCGCTGGTGGTCACGAATGGGGCGCGGGTTGGCTTGCTTGGCACGGGCGACCTCGATGCTGAGGGTCTTGCGTTTCGCCAGCAGGGCAAGCAGCTCCTGATCCAACCGGGTGATGTCTTGTCTGATCTCGTCGAGCGTTGCCATGATTGTTCCCTATCCAAGTAATCGATTGATATTAATGCAAAAAAAAGCCTCCGCTAGGGGAGGCTCGATTCGTCTTTGCTTTCTGTTCACACGACGACAGGCCTTCCCTCAAGCGGGCCGGATAAACGAGAAAGCAAAGAAGAATGGTGCGTGCATAGGTGTGTCCTTGAGGTAACGTCATAACCATTAAGGGATTTGTCGGTCTGATGCAAGTAAAACTTGCCCGCAGGCGGGGATGGGGGCAGGTTATCCGGTTAAGAAAATGGCGTATGAGCGATGTTCTGTTGACTCTGTTTTGATGACTGAAACCCAGTGGGGGAGGTAAAGACGATGGCGATTATTTTCGATCTGGGACGGGTGGTGGTGAGCTGGGATCCGGTAGGCATAGTGCGTTCCGTGCGTGGCCCGCAAGGGGCCGAACAGTTGGCCAAGCAGCTCTTTAACCACCCGGATTGGCTGGAGGTAGACAGAGGCACCATGTCGCTCCACACCATGGCCCGGGAAGCGCAAGCGCGCACCGGCCTCTCTGCGGCACAGAATCTGGCCATTTTACAGGCAGTTCCTGCCTCCCTGATGCCAGATCCCGCTATGCTAACCCTGATAGCCGAGCTGCACGGGGCGGGGCACACCCTGTATGCCCTCTCCAACATGGGTCATGCCAGCATCGACTGGTTGGAGCAGCATCAGGATTTCTGGCGCTTCTTTAGCGGCAAGGTGGTGTCGGCGCGGGTGCGGATGATGAAGCCGGAGCCGGATATCTATCGCTATCTGCTGGTGTCGTTCGATCTGAAACCGGCAGAGTGTATCTTCATCGATGACAGTCCCGCCAACATCGCAGCCGCCGAGGCCCTCGGTATCAGGGGGATCGTCTTTACCGACGCGGCAAGTTGCCGCCAGCAACTGGGTGAGCTGGGCTGTTTGCCCGCCACCGGCAAGGGGTGATGCCCCTCTAGGAGCACTATGGAGCATGGCCGGTTTCGCAATTGGCTCAGTCACTATCCCGAGGCGACCCTGATCATCGCCTGCAAGGATGGCAGCGGTTATCAGCTCTGTGTTGAGGCTGAAGGGGAGTGCCTCTGCCTGACCGACAGCGAGGGAGGGCGCCTGACCTTCACCTCGCTGGATCAGGCGCAGGGTTTCTTGCGAGCCCATCGGGTTCACCAAGCAAGATTACGAATTTATGACGCCCAAAATGAAGATTTAGCAGCAGAATCACAGGAAATAATCATCAAGTTTTAATTTTAACCAGACTCTTTAAGGGTCTATTCAGTTTGTTTGCCGCACAATACTGCACCTGTTCATCATCCGGAGCTGTTTAATGGGTGCCAATGTAGTTGTACTGAATCAGGGATATGATCACTCTTTTCAAGCCAGGGAACAGCTGCTGATTGAGCGACTGGCAAGTTTTGACGAGCTGGTTGTCTCTTTTTCGGGACGGTTGGAATCCTGCTACAGCATCGAGCTGTGCCGCGCTGCCGGTGTGAAAATCCACGCAATTACCCTCGATAATCCGACCCGCAGTCGTAGCGAAGTGGCCCGTGCCCGCCGTTATTGCCAGCGTTATGGCATCGATCACTGGGTCATCAAGAGTGACGAGATCGTCTTTTGCGATCGCCTGCCAAATATTGAAGGGCTGATCGACCCGGTTCGCCGCATTGGTGAGTATGTGCAGACTCGTCCGGAATGGACTCATCTGCCGTTGCTGGTTCCGGCAGCGGTGGAGGAGCGTGATGATTATCTTGCCCAGTTCGGGTCTCTGCCTGCCAACTCCATCTGGTTTTTTGCCGACAACGGATTGATGCGCCGCGATTATCGTTACGGCTTCAACAAGCGTCAGCTCGGTCGTTGGGGCAAGGGGAGCAACGGTTGCCTCAGCAATCGCTTCACCAATCCACGGCAGCTTGAGCAGCGTTATCTGCGAATGGTGGATCAGGCCGAGCAGATGCTGGCCGACATGGGGCTGGACGAGGCACAGGTCTTTTTCCATACCCTGTGCGACTCCTCCACCACCCTGGCCCGGGTGCGTCTGCCCGAGCATCAGCGTGCGCAGGCATTTGATATGCAATCGGATATTTTGTCTGCCCTCAAGGGGAGCAAGTTCGATCTGGTGACCCTGGATATGGCACAGAAAGAGCGGCACGATCTCGCCATTTAGCCTGCGGGCAAGCGATGCGGGTGCCAGAACGTGAGTGCTGTCATAGGCAAGGGGCGACGGGACTGTTTATACTGTCGCCCTTTCACCCGTTACCGAGCTTCGCCCTATGAAACCCTTCTCCCGTTTGCTGATTGCCCTGTGCCTCTCCCCCGTATTGGCGCAGGCTGCCCCTCTTTCTCAGGTGACGCTGCCCGATGGCCGGCAGGTTCAGCTCAACGACGACTTCACCTGGGAGTATCTGGTGGTCAAACCGGCCGAGTCCGTACAGGGCGTGGCTGCTGATGGGAAGGCTGGGGCCGTGGTGGCCATCGCTGCTCCGGTGCTGACCGATCAGGCCAAGGCCAATCCGGACCTGCTTGCCCAGATGGCGCGTGACGGTGTGGTGGTCAAGCTGGACAAGATCGAGGGCTCTGACCCGCTGGTGCTGACCTTTATGGTGAGCAATACCGGTACCCGCAATGTGGTCGGGGTGCGTGGCATGGTGACCCTGTTCAGTGCTGACGGAGTGCAGCTGAGCCGTCAGGAGGCCCGCTTCTGGGTTGCCGAGAACCGCCTGCCGGAAACCTATCTGCGCAAGGGGCAAGCCCGTCCGTCGCTGGCCCTCGAGATCCCCCGTCCTGCCGGATTGACCGGTCAGCCGCTGGTGCGTGTCGAAATTGACGAGGTGGTCTTCCGCTGATTTGGCGTTGTTCCGGCCCATGCAAACCGTGTGGGCCGGCAACTTGTTGCCGCTGACACCCCCTGCAATATCTGCTTACATCTGACATGGTTCTGCAACAGCTTGCCGCTCGGCAAGCCGGGAACCTGATCGCACAATGACTCCATACCAGCTCGCTAGCAACGGGCCCAATCACATGGAGTTATCATCATGAAAAAAGCAACTGTCTCTCTTCTGGTTCTGGCCGGGTTTGCCTCTACTTCCGTCATGGCGCAGGATGCCTTCAGTTACGCCAAGGGTTCCGCCACCTGGGCGCACACCAAATCCGACTATCTCAACGGTACCTTCAGCAATGACAGCAAAGGAACCCGTGATTTTGGCGGTCTGAGCCTGGATCTCTCCAAGAGCTTCGGCTCCAATTTCTATGGTCGCGGCAGCACTGAATACACCTCTCGCAGCAACGGCAACGACAGCATGTCGATCTCCAGCATTGGTGTCGGTGTCTTTACTCCGTTGAGCACGGGTCTGAACCTTTACGGTGAAACCGGTGTGACCGGCTACATGCTGGAGCGTGAACTTGCCAGCGATATCGCTAACAAAGGGTGGGATGCTGTTGCTCGCAAAGATAGCGGCAGCATGTACGGTGAAGTGGGTCTGCGCTACGACATCGGCAATGTCGAGCTCTCCACTGCCTACCGCTACGCCAACATGACCGACGATATGCACGACTTCAAGGTGGGCGGTGCCTACAAGCTCAACCAGAATTGGGCGCTGACTGCCGATTACACCTATCGCAACTGGGATCTGCAAAAAGGTTCCATCTCCAGCCTGGGTGTGAAGTACAGCTTCTAATCCTCCTTCCAGTAGTCCGTAGTGTCTTGATTTTTACCCATGGCGTTCGCCATGGGTTTTTTCTTTTTCCGGTGATCCCTTTTTTCTCCTTGTGTCGTATCAGTCGCAAATAGTTATACAACTTCCATTTTTTTGTATAACTGCTATAACTGAATCAATGCTTATACAAGGAGCGTCATCATGTACAAGATTAAAGTCGGTATCAGTGCCTGCCTGCTGGGACAAGAGGTACGTTTCGATGGGGGCCACAAGCGCTCCAGCTTCTGTGAACGGGATCTTGGCGCTCACTTTGACTATCACCCCGTCTGTCCCGAGATGGCTATTGGCCTCGGGGCGCCTCGCGCCGCCATCCGGCTGGTCAAGCGCAACGGCGAGATCCGCGCCGAGGCGAGCAACGGCAGCTTCGATGTCACCGAAAAGCTGATTGCCTTCAGCGAGCAGAAAGCTCGCCAGCTCGACTTTATCTCCGGTTATATCCTCTGTGCCAAATCACCCAGCTGCGGTATGGAGCGGGTCAAGGTCTATGGCGCCAACAACGAGGGGAGTGCCAAGGAGGGGATTGGCTTCTTTGCCAAGGCGTTGATGGAGGCCAACCCCCTGCTGCCGGTAGAGGAAGATGGCCGCCTGTGCGACCCGATCCTGCGCGAGAATTTCGTGCTGCGGGTCTTCGCCTACCACGACTGGCAGCAACTCTGCGCCCGCGGCATTACCGCCTCTGCGCTGATCCGCTTCCACTCTCGCTACAAGTATCTGGTGCTCTCCCACGCCACCACCCACTACCGGGCGCTTGGCAAGCTGCTCGGCAATCTGGGCAAGTCCGCCAACCTGCAGCAGGTGGCCGACAACTACATCAAGGGGTTGATGGCTGCGCTGACCCTGCGGGCCAACCGCCGCAGCCATACCAATGTGCTGATGCATCTGCAGGGCTACTTCAAGCGGGTGCTGACCCCGGCCCAGAAGCAGGAGCTGGCCGATACCATCGACAAGTACCGCACCGGCATCTTCCCCTTGCTGGTGCCGCTCACCCTGATCCGCCACTACCTGCGTGAGTACCCCAATCCCTATCTTGCCGAGCAGGTTTATCTCAATCCCCACCCCGATACGCTCAAATTGCGTTACGGGCTCTGAATCCGTTCTGTTGTCCCGGCGCATGGCTTGCATCGGGGCGCTTCACCTCTCTGTTTGATGGACGTTGTCATGTCTGATTTACCGCAAGAAGTTGCTCCTCTGGCTGATGAGGGGATCTACCCCATTCGCGAGGTCTCCCGCCTCACCGGCGTCAACGCCGTGACCCTGCGCGCCTGGCAGCGTCGCTACGGTCTGGTGCAGCCGGCCCGTACCGAAAAAGGCCACCGCCTCTACAGCGAGCAGGATATCCGCCAGATCGGCGAGATCCTGAGCTGGCTGGAGCGGGGGGTGAGCATCGGGCAGGTGAAGGGGCTCTTGAGCGAACCCCATGCCCAGCCGGTGAGCGATCACTGGCAGCAGACCCTGGAGCAGTTCAGTCAGGCGCTGCTCGCCTTCAACCAGCGCAAGGCGGAAGCTGAGCTCAACGACCTGCTGGCGAGTTACCCGTTCGAGCTGGTGCGCAGCCGGGTACTGCAACCGCTGGTGGAGCGGCTGCTGGGGCTGTGGCGCGAGCGGCCCGATGGCGAGCTGCTGCAACAGGTGTGGCTGGGCTGGCTGCATACCCGCTTCGCCCGCCACCTGATCGAGCAGGAGAAGGGCGTGCCGATCACGCTGGCGAGCTGGGGACAGGTCGGCCCCCTCGATCTGGTCTGGGCAGCCTACGAGCTGATCGGTCAGGGCTATGAGGTGCAACTGCTGGGAGCGGTGGAGCCCCGCCATGTCAGCCTGCTGGAAGGACGTGCCATTACCCCCTGGCTGGTGCTGCTGGGAGCCGGTCTTGGCAAACAGGAGCTGGCCGCCGGGTGGCCCGCCGGTACGCGCCTGTTTGGCGAGCTGGGGCGTCTCTACGATGATGAGTGGCTTAAAGCCCACGGCTGGCAGGCGAGCCTTGCCGAGCTGATGGCAGACGCACCTGCTGCGGCTGGCGCCAGCGGACGCGGGAGGAAAAAATCATGAAGCTGGTCTGGTTGCGCAATGATCTGCGCCTTGCCGACAACCCTGCGCTACGGCATGCCTGCGTCGGTGATGAGCCTGTGGCCGTGCTCTTTATCATCTCCCCCACCCAGTGGCAGCAGCACAAAATGGCCCCCATTCGTCAGCGCTTTATGTTGGCGCAGGTCGATGTGCTGGGCCGCGAGCTGGCGGCGCTAGGCATCCCGCTCCATCTGCTGCGAGTGGAGACCTTTGCTGAGGCGCCCGCCGCGTTGGCAGACCTCTGCCGCGAGCAGGGGGTGACCCAGCTCTACGCCAATCAGGCTATCGAGATCGACGAGCAGCGTCGCGATCATGCCGTCAGCGCGGCGCTGGCAGAGCAGGGGGTGAGTTGTCATTGGCTCAACGGTTGTTGCGTATTGCCGCCGGGGCGGGTGCTGACCGGCTCGGGTGAGATGTTCAAGGTCTTCACCCCCTTCAGTCGAGCCTGGCTCAAAGCACTCGATGAGGAGGGGTTTGTCATTCATCGCGCCCCTGCGCCCCGTGGCGAGCCTTTGCCGTGGCAGCCGCTGGCCGAGCGGGCGTCGGTTGATGAGGTGCTCGGCGAGCTGACGCCTGATCCACGCTGGCCGGTGGGGGAGGCGGAAGCCCGGCGCCGTTTGAACGATTTTCTGGAGCAGGCGGTGCTCGACTATGGCGAGACCCGGGATTTTCCTGCCATCGCAGGCACGTCCGTGCTCTCCCCCTATCTGGCGGCGGGCATCATCAGCCCCCGTCAGTGCGTGGCGGCGCTCCAGCAGCGGCTCGGCTATCGGCCCCAGTCGAATGCCCAGCCCGGCTTTGTCTGGCTCAATGAGCTCATCTGGCGCGAGTTCTATCGCCACCTGCTGGTACTGATCCCGACCCTCTCCATGAATCGCCCCTTCAAGCCCGAGACGGCGGACTTGCCGTGGAGTTGGGATCCTGATGCCTTCGCCGCCTGGTGCGAGGGGCGCACTGGCTACCCCATCGTCGATGCGGCGATGCGGTGTCTCAATGCTACCGGCTGGATGCACAACCGGCTGCGGATGATCGTGGCGAGTTTTCTCACCAAGGATCTCCATATCCACTGGCGGCTTGGGGAGGATTACTTCATGAGTCGGCTGATCGACGGCGATCTGGCGGCCAACAATGGCGGTTGGCAGTGGGCGGCGGGTACCGGCGCCGATGCGGCGCCCTATTTTCGGGTCTTCAATCCCACCACTCAGGGGCAACGATTTGATCCACAAGGGGAGTTTATCCGTACCTGGGTAACTGAACTTGCCGATATTCCTGCCGCTTATGTGCATCAGCCCCACGACTGGCTGCGGCTCAAGGGGCGACAGGATTATCCGGCACCCATGGTGGATCACGCCGTTGCCCGGGTGAGAGCCATCGAGATGTTTCGCTCTCTGGAGAAATAGGATGAACGAGCCGCTGGCCCGCTTTATTGGCCTCTATCAGCAACTGGACAAACAGCAGTTGCACCGCTTGCCCGAGGTCTATGCCGAACAGGTGGTCTTTACCGATCCGGCCCACTGCATCGAGGGGCTGGCGGCCCTTGGCGACTATTTTGCCGCCCTCTATCAGCGCCTCGCCTACTGTCGCTTCGTCATTACCAGTCAGCAGCAACAGGGGCTGCAGGCCTGGCTCGGCTGGACCATGACCTTCTCTCACCCCAGATTGCGTGGTGGTGAGCCGGTGACGGTGGAGGGGGCCACCCGCCTCGAGTTCGACGAGGCGGGCAAGGTGTGCCAGCACAGGGACTATTTTGACCTGGGCGCCATGCTCTACGAGCAGTTGCCGCTGCTCGGGCCTGTGGTACGCGCCATCAAGATGAGGCTCGGTGCATGAGCGGCCGAGTGCTCATTACCGGGGCGACCTCCGGCATCGGTCGCCAGTTGGCGCTCGATTACCGGCGGGCAGGCTGGCAGGTGTGGGGTTGTGGCCGCGATGGTGAACGGCTGCAGGCGCTGGGGCTGTACGGCATTACGCCGCTGCAGTTCGATGCCCGGGATCTGGCCGTGATGAGCGGGGTGGCTGCTACGCTGCCATCCCTCGACCTGCTGATCCTCAACGCAGGCAACTGCGAGTACATGGATGTCGGCGAGGGGTTTGACAGCGAGCTGTTTGCCCGGGTGATTGAGATCAATCTGACCGCCACCGGCCATGCGCTGGCCGCCTTCTTGCCGCTGCTCGGGGCGGGATCTCGGCTGGCCATCGTCAGCTCGTCGGTGAGCTGGCTGCCGCTGCCGCGAGCCGAGGCCTATGGCGCCTCCAAGGCGGCCCTCGACTATCTGGCGGATACCTTGCGCCTCGATTTGGCCAGCAAAGGGATCGGGGTGACCCTGATCCGCCCCGGCTTTGTCCAGACGCCGCTCACCGCCAAAAATGATTTTCCCATGCCCTGTCTGTTGACGGTGGAGCAGGCTTCCCGCGCCATCATGGACGGGCTGACCGCCGGTCGTCACCAGATCCACTTTCCCCGCCGTTTCATCTGGTTGCTGCGCCTGCTTGGCGCGCTGCCGGTGGGGCTCTGGCTGCGCCTTGGCCGCGCACTCGTATCGAAAGGAAGCCATTCATGAAGAAAAAGATCGCCATCGTCGGTTCAGGGATCTCGGGGCTCACCGCCGGTTTTCTGCTCCACAAACTCCATGACATCACCCTGTTCGAGGCGGCGCCGACTCTGGGCGGTCACACCGCAACCGTCGATGTGAATCAGGCTGGCCGCAGTTATGCCATCGACACCGGCTTTATCGTCTTCAACGATCGCACCTACCCCAACTTCTTGAAGTTGCTGGCACGGATCGGCATGGCGCGCCAACCGGCCGAGATGAGCTTCTCGGTGAAGAGCCCGGAGGGGCTGGAGTATAACGGCCACAATCTCGACACCCTGTTTGCCCAGCGTAGCAATCTGCTGAGCCCCCGTTTCTACGGTTTTGTCGCCGAGATTTTGCGGTTCAACCGGGAGGCACGAGCCTGGCTGGCAGATGGTCAACATCAGGATGCAGTCCCCGAGCTGACCCTGGGGGACTTTCTGCTGGCGGGGGAGTTTAGCGACTACTTCGCCCGCCACTACATCTTGCCGATGGGGGCGGCGATCTGGTCATCGACCCTGGCCGATATGCGCGCCTTCCCCCTTGGCTTCTTCCTGCGCTTTTTTGCCAACCACGGCCTGCTCGATGTGGCCAATCGCCCCCAGTGGTACGTGATCCCGGGCGGCTCGCGGGAATATATCGGCCCCCTTACCGCGGGCTGGCAGTCGCAGATCCGCCTTGCCTGTCCGGTGCAGAGTGTGCGGCGGGACGCGGACGGCGTGGTAATCCAGAGCTCTTATGGCGAGGAGCGGTTTGACGAGGTGATCTTCGCCTGCCACAGCGATCAGGCGCTGGCGCTGCTGGCGGATCCCGGCGAGCGGGAGCAGGCCATCCTCGGCGACATGCCCTATCAGGCCAACGATGTCTGGCTCCATACCGATGCGCGCTGCCTGCCCACCCGTCGCAAGGCATGGGCCAGCTGGAACTATCAGCTCGATGGCAACGACGAGGCGCGGCCGCTGGTGAGCTACAACATGAATATCCTGCAGGGTGTGAACTCACCGGAGCCCTTCTGCGTCAGTCTCAACCCCAGGGGCAAGGTCGATGAGAGCAAGGTACTGCGCCGCTTCGTCTACCACCATCCGGTGTTCAATCAGGCCTCCATCGCTGCCCAGCAGCGCCGCGCGGAAATCTGCGGCCAGCAGCACACCCACTTCTGCGGCGCCTACTGGTACAACGGCTTCCATGAGGATGGGGTACGCAGCGCGCTGGATGTCGCCAGGCGCTTCGGAGCCGAGCTATGAACGGCGCCGCCGTGGCCACCGAACATGAGGTAGCCGACGAACTGGCTGGTGTCACCAGTGCCATCTGGCAGGGCTCGGTGCGCCACCGCCGTTTCGCGCCGCGGCCCCACGCCTTCTCCTACAGCCTCTTTATGCTGGGACTGGATCTCGACGAGCTGCCGCAGCTCGATCAGGGGCGCTGGTTCGGTGTGGAGCGCTCGGGGTTGCTCTCGTTTCACCGCCATGACTATCTCAAGGGGAGTGAGGGAAGCCTCAAGCAGGCCGTGTGGCAGAAGGTGAGCGAACTGGGTGGCGATGCCGACCCTGAGGGGCGGGTACTGCTGCTCGGCAATGTGCGCTGTCTCGGGTTTTACTTCAGCCCGGTCAACTTCTACTTCTGCTACCGGCAGGGCGAGGCGCGCTATCTGCTGGCGGAGGTCTCCAATACCCCCTGGAACGAGCGTCACTACTACCTGCTGGATCTGGCGGCGCTGGCACCCCATGACAAGGATTTTCACGTCTCCCCCTTTATGGGGCTGGCGATGCGTTATCACTGGCGGATCAGGCCGCCCGCGCGGGAGACACTGATCCATATCGAGAGTCATCCCGTATCCGGTGAAGCCAAGCTGTTTGACGCCACCCTGGCGCTCACTCGCGAACCCTTGTCGCGCAAGGGGCTGGTGGCCCTGCTGGCCCGCTGGCCATGGATGACCATGAAGGTGCTGCTCGGGATCTACTGGCAGGCCCTGCGTCTATTTATCAAACGAACCCCGATTTTTACCCATCCGGAGAGCCGCTAATGGAACTTGCTCAATCAACCCTCTCTGCCTCTTTCATCGACAAGGGGGCAAGACAACTGCTGCTCAATCTGCTGGGTCGCCTGGAACATGGCCAGCTGCTGCTGTGGGATGGCGGTGAGCGCCACAGCTTTGGCGTCGCGGGTACCGATCTGCATGCCGAACTGGTGGTGCAGGATCCGACCTTCTATCGTCGCCTGTTGCTGGGGGGAAGCATTGCCGCCGGAGAAACTTGGGTGGAGGGGCTCTGGACCAGCCCGGATCCGGTGGCGCTGGTGCGGCTGCTGGCCCGTAACCTGACCCTGCTTGACTCCCTCGAGCGGCGCCTCGGCTGGCTCAGTTTCCCGTTCAACAAGGTGCGCCACTGGCTCAACCGCAATACCCTGACCGGTTCGCGCTCCAACATCGCCGCCCACTACGATCTCGGCAATACCCTCTATCAGGGGTTTCTCGACAGCCATATGCAGTACTCGAGCGCTATCTATCCGAGCGCCGAGGCCACTCTCGAAGAGGGGCAGCAGGCCAAGCTGCGTACCATCTGCGAGCGGTTGGAGCTGGGCCCTGACGATCATCTGCTGGAGATCGGCACCGGCTGGGGTGGCCTCGCCGTCTATGCCGCCCGCCACTATGGCTGCCGGGTGACGACCACTACCATCTCCCGGGCCCAGCATGATTATGCCAAGGAGTGGATTGCGCGGGAGGGGCTGGGGGATCGCATCACCTTGCTGCTGGAGGATTACCGCAAGCTGGAGGGCACCTATGACAAGCTGGTCTCCATCGAGATGATCGAGGCGGTGGGGCATGCCTTCCTGCCCGACTATTTCCGCCAGCTGTCGCGGCTGCTCAAACCCGGTGGTCGCCTGCTCATCCAGGCCATCACCATCGCCGATCAGCGCCATGCCCAGTATCTGCGCGGAGTCGATTTCATCCAGCGCTACATCTTCCCCGGTGGCTGCCTGCCGAGCGTCTCCCAGATGGCGGGGCTGCTGGCGCGGGAGACCGACATGCAGCTGGTGCGGTTGCACGATCATGGTCATCACTATGCGCGCACCCTGGCTCACTGGTGCGAGCGTTTTCTGGCGCTGGCGCCCGAGCTGCCCAAGCTCGGTTACAGCCAAGATTTCATCCGGTTGTGGCACTTCTACTTTGCCTATTGCGAAGGGGGATTCTGGGAGCGCAGCATCAGTCTGGTGCAGCTGGAGGCCGCCAAGCCGGGGCCCGCTGGCTGGTCGGGTGATGTGCCAGTAAGCGGTCACTAACAATGTGGCAGTGGGCTCACCTGCTGGGGTTTAACCTCTACTGGTTGCTGGCGGTGAAGTGGCAGCAGCCGGGCCCGCTGCTGGCAATGTTGCTGCTGCACTTTCTCTTCTCACCCAGCCGTCAGCGTGACTGGCGGCTGCTTCCCATCGCGGTCGTCGGCTGTCTGCTGGATGCCCTGCTCTGGCAGCTCGGCCTGTTCCGGTTCCCGTCCGGTTTTCCCCTCTGGCTGGTGCTGCTCTGGCTCGGTTTTGCCCTGACGCTGGCCCACGGTATGCGCTGGCTGCTGCGCTTGCCTCGCTGGCAGCAGGCGCTGTTTGGCGTGTTTGGCGGTGCCTCCTCCTATGTGGCGGGGGCTGCCATGGGGGCAGTAAACTTACCCTGGGGCATCTGGATCAGCACGGCGCTGCTGGCTGTGATCTGGATGTGGTGGTTACCCGTACTCCTGTGGGTAATGGTCAAGCTGGAGGGTGAGTCATGACAAACACCTTTTCGACCGACTCGTTGCTTTTTTCCAAATGGACCAAAGAGAGCCAGCATGAGCTCACAGATCGCTTCTATCTGGTGGTTGCCTGCCAGCGGGATGCGCAGGGGCAGCTGGTGCAGGTGGTGATGCAGGATATCAACACCCTGCAGGAACAGGAGATGGACTGGCATGAACTGGAAGACCCCAACCACTGGCATATGGGGTGGAATTAACCCGCTACTGCTGGCGTTTACGCTCTTGGCTGCAACCGCAGTGCAGGCTTCTGCCGCCCCCTGGCAGCAGTTGCGCCCGGTCGGGCAGGGGGAGATGAACTGGCTCTGGTTCAAGCTCTACGATGCCACCCTCTACAGTGCGAGCGGGCGCTATCAGCCCGGTCACTATCCGCAGGCCCTGACCCTCACCTATGCCAGAGCCATCGAGCGGGAAGATCTGCTGAGCGCTACTGCCGCGGAGTGGCAGCGGCTCGGTCTTGGCTCCGACGCCGAACGTCAGCGCTGGCTCGGCCAGCTCGCTGCACTCTGGCCTGATGTGCAGGCGGGCGACAAGCTCACCTTTTATGTCGACAAGGGCGGTGCAGGCCACTTCTGGTGGCAGGAAAAACCCCTCGGCACTCTGGCCGATCCACAATTCTCGGCCGCTTTTCTCGCCATTTGGCTGGCTGACAACAGCCGCGATCCCGCCCTTACCCGCCGCCTGCGTGGCCAACCCTGAGCATGGAGTTTCCAATGTTTTTCTATCGTGCATACCGCTGGTTGCTGTTGCTCCCTTTTTTGCTGCTGAGCGGCTGTGGTGCCAGTCTCGATGATTATCGGGGGCAGGGACCAAACTGGGATCTCGCCCGTTTCTTCAACGGCAAATTGGTGGCTCACGGCCTGGTGACCGACCGCAGCGGCGAAGTGACCAGTCGCTTTCGGGTTGAGATGGTGGGTAGTTGGAAAGATGGCAAGGGAGAGCTGTTCGAGCTGTTCTACTTTGATGATGGCCGCCAGCAGACCCGTACCT
>NZ_JBFODN010000190.1:0-5100 GCF_040908345.1 Aeromonas sp. R3-1 | reverse complement strand
CAACACCAGTCGAACCGACTCTGCCCGAAACTCTGGTGAATTGTGCTCTCTCGATTTCATTCAACACCCCCGATTGTCTCATCGTAACAATCGGAACTGTCTGTGAAAATCAGGATACCTCATAACCAAGTGTCCGGATTTAGTTGATCACTACAGTTCAAACTATACGGCCTGAGCCGGGTAGAGTTCCGAACTCAGGCCATGTCATTCGCCAGCTAACGTGGGATTCACTTCATTGCGTTTTTTTCATCTCTGCATCTAATTAGCCGATGTTGCAGGCCTTCAGATCCCAGATCCGATCCACATAGTCCTGAATAGAGCGGTCGGAGTTGAACTTGCCCATGGTGGCCGAGTTGATGATGGCCTTCTTCGCCCACAGTGCCGGATCCCGATACCAGGTATCGATCAGCTTGTGTGCATCCGAGTAGGACTGGAAGTCCGCCAGGGTCAGGTAAGGGTCTCCCCCTTCCAGCAAGGAGCGCTTGATGGAGGCCAGCTCACCCGGACGACCCGGCGTGAAGTAGTCGGTATCAAACCAGTCCAGCACGGCTTTGAGCTCGGAGTTGGCATAGTAGAAGTCGTACGGGTTGTAACCGCGCGCCTTCAGCGACTTCACTTCGTCCACGTTCAGACCGAAGATGGCACAGTTTTCGGCACCCGCCTCTTCAGCGATCTCGATGTTGGCTCCATCCAGCGTCCCGATGGTGATTGCACCGTTGAGTGCCATCTTCATGTTGCCGGTACCGGATGCTTCGTAACCAGCAGTGGAGATCTGCTCGGAGACATCTGCCGCCGGGATCAGCTTCTCGGCCAGACTCACGCGGTAGTTCGGCATGAACACCACTTTCAGCTTGCCCTGGATACGAGCATCGTTATTGACCCGATCCGCCAGCTTGTTGATGGCATAGATGATGTCTTTGGCCAGCTTGTAACCGGGCGCCGCTTTGGAGCCGAAGATAAACACGCGTGGGTGCATGTCATAGTCCGGGTTGGCCAGCAGACGACGATAGAGCGCCATGATGTGAATGAGGTTCAGCTGCTGGCGCTTGTACTCGTGCAGACGCTTGATCTGAACGTCAAAGATCGCCTCGGCACTGACATCGATACCGGTTTCGTCTTTGATGACCTTGACCAGCTTCTCTTTGTTGTGACGCTTGATGGTCATGAACTGCTGCTGGAACGCCTTGTCGTCGGCAAACTTCACCACGCCACGCAGTTTGTCCAGTTGCAGCGGCCACTCTTTGCCCACTACTTCATTGTAGAGGCCAGCCAGTTCCGGGTTGCACGCCAGCAGCCAGCGACGCGGAGTCACCCCATTGGTCACGTTGCACATTTTTTCCGGCCACAGCTCGGCATACTCGGGGAAAAGATCTTCCTTCACCAGCTTGGAGTGGATCTCGGCCACACCGTTCACTTTGGACGAACCGATCACGCACAGGTTGCCCATGCGAACCTTGCGCACATCTCCCTCTTCGATGATGGAGAGCTTGGCTTTGATAGCATCGTTGCCCGGCCACTTGGGCTCCACCAACTCGTTCAGGAAGCGGGCGTTGATCTCGTAAATCACCTCCAGATGGCGAGGCAGTACTTTCTCGAACAGGCTGACCGACCACTTCTCCAGCGCTTCCGGCAGCAGAGTGTGGTTGGTATAAGAGAAGACCTGATAGCAGATAGCCCAAGCGGCATCCCAGTTCAGATCTTCCTCGTCAACCAGCACCCGCATCAGTTCCGGGATGGCGACAGTCGGGTGAGTATCGTTAAGCTGAATGGCAATTTGCGCGGCAAAGTTGCTGAAGTCACTGCCATGGACCCGCTTGTAGCGGCGCATGATGTCCTTGATGGAGCAAGCACAGAAGAAGTACTGCTGGATCAGACGCAGCTCTTTACCCGCATCGGTCTCATCGTTCGGATAGAGCACCTTGGAGATGGTCTCGGCCTGGGCTTTCTCAGCCTGGGAGTCGATGTAACCACCGGCGTTGAACACGTCCCAGTCGAAAAACTCGGAGGCGCGGGATTCCCACAAACGCAGGATGTTGACGGTGTGACCGCCAAAACCGACCACCGGAATATCCCAAGGCACCCCTTTAATCTTGCGACCGGCGTGCCATACCTTCTTCAGGCCACCATTGTCACCAAACACGGTCTCGACGTAGCCATAGAGCGGCACTTCTTGCACCGACTCGGGGCGGCAGATCTCCCAGGGGTTGCCATATTCACGCCAGGAGTCCGGACGCTCGATCTGGCGGCCATCCTGGATTTCCTGACGGAACAGACCGTGTTCGTAGTGGATACCGTAACCAACCGCCGGATAGTTCAGAGTGGCCAGCGAGTCGATAAAGCAGGCAGCCAGACGACCCAGGCCGCCGTTGCCAAGTGCCATGTCCGGCTCTTGTTCGCACAGGTCGGTCAGTTCCAGACCGAGTTCGCCCAGCGCCTCTTCGCAAGTCTTGTAGAGGGAGAGGTTGTGCAGGTTGTTGGAAGTCAATCGTCCCATCAGGAATTCAGCAGAGAGATAGTGAATCGCACGAGTATCTTTCTTGAAATGAGTCTGCTGAGTGCGGGTCAGGCGCTCGTACACCTGTTCATTGACAGCCGCAGCAGTGGCTTTCCACCACGCTTCGGGAGAGGCTTTCTGTTCGCTTGTTCCCAAGGTAGAACGCAGGTGACGCACGATACTCGCCTTGAGCTGATCTTTATCCAGTTGGAGATCCTGGTCTGTCTTCTTCTTGGTAGCCATAAACCATATTCCTTCGTTACAAATAAAATTGTTATCCCGCTTGCGGGACCGGCGCTGTTGTTATCTCAAGATATGTACCGGCGTGAGAATACTAACTAAAGCGGCAGAATTAAAAGTTAACGCAAGTCACACTTTAACCGATAAAAACAGCCTGAAAAGCTTGAAAACCCTTTCCTTTAATTGATCGCATCAAAACAAACATTCCCTTTATTATCATAAGCTTAATGAAACAATAAAAATATTCTGGCATGAATAGGTTTTCAGAGATTGCCAAGCCTTGAAAATCCCTGAAAATAGGCAGCAAGACGGCACATTGAAACCGGTTTCAATGTGCCTGAAAAATTACCGTATAAATATGAAGCAATCATTGCACCCTTAAAGATGTGCCTTGAACTGATTACTCAATGGATCGTAATGGTACCCAATCTGATCCAGACGTCCTGCCAACTGCTCTTCACTCATATCGTAATAGGCCAGCAGCTCCTCCAACCCGTCACACTCAAGCCTTAGCTTCTCATTGATGATGCCCAGCAAGATGTTGGCATCAAGACGTTGCAAGGTACTGATATCCATGGCGGCACCTCCTGTAAATGACCTGTATAACCATGGGCGGTTACGCAAGATTTGTCCATAGTACGAAAAACACCCAACCAGCTTTATATTAAATAGTGTTTAAAAACATAACCTTACTAACGACACATGCCAACACCATCACATTTTTCAGCAAAAACACCTTGTCACTGCCACAGGACAGGACTACTGTATGCGCATACAGCTTGGATATTCATACAGGAACCCCATATATGAACCAGCCCCTGCACTCACTGCCCTTTGCGATGAATCGTGTCATGAGCAAGCCCTGGCCAACCAGAACCGCCTGCAAAGCGGAGTTGGCTCATTATGGTGTGACTATCCAGTCTGATGATCAGTTTCTGAGCGAGCTGACAAAGCTTGGGGAGGCTCATACCGGCTGGATCTTGTTGATCGCCCCGCCGGGACGCCCCACAGTCAGCCGTCTGGAAGAGCGAGGTATCGATCCAAAGAGAGTGCTGGTGGTACATAGCCCCAAAATCAAGAACTGGCAGCAAACCCTGGAGCGCAGTCTGGGCAATGGTCACTGCGCCGCCGTATTTACCTGGCTACCCGAGCAGATCGAGCTGGATCACGTCAAGCTGCAGCGACTGGGACAGCAATCTGGTGTACTCACCCGCTTCTTTGGCGCGAAACGGACTAACCTCGGCACACCTCTGCTGGCCTATTCAGAGCAAGATATCTATCTCAACCATTAAGACAAAAAACGAACGCCTACGCAGGCTCTCCCGCGGGTCGCAGTGACAGAAGGGCGCAAACAATATGTGACCAGCGGCTTTATTTGAAAGACAAGCGTGCAACAGCCTGACGGTAGGCATCGGAGATCATTTGACCCTGCTTGCTGCAAGCAGACAAACATCAAAAGATGTAACGGATAAAGAAGCAGAAAATAAAACCTGAACTGGACAATCATGCAGCCCAAGTATTCAAACCTGCGGGACTTCCTGCCCACCAGCGAACCCGTTTGAGCAATATGATGAGGCTGAAAGTCATTGCATTCATTTGAGCTGATCACGACAATTTGCCAACCGGAGTGACCCTCTCCTTGAAATACCGGGTAACAAGGGGTATAACCACGCGTTTTATCAGGTGTAATAAGTGAGCGGTATGATGCAAGCCCCTTTTTGGCAGACCAAGAGTCTGCAGCAGATGACTGAATCCGAATGGGAATCCCTCTGCGATGGTTGCGGAAAATGCTGCCTCAACAAGCTGATCGATGAAGATACCGACGAACTGGTTTTCACCAATGTCGCCTGCAATTTGCTTAACACCAAGACCTGTCAGTGCTCTGATTACGCCAATCGTTTCAAAAAAGAGCCTGACTGTCTGCAGATCACCCATGACAAGATCACCGAATATGACTGGCTCCCCTCAACTTGCGCATATCGCCTGCTGTCTGAAGGTGACGCTCTTCCAGAGTGGCATCCTCTGCTGACCGGCAGTCGTTCCGCAATGCATCAGGCTGGTCAATCCGTCCGTGGCAAAGTCATTCACGAGGATCAGGCGGGTGAATGGATCGATCACATCATCACCTGGGCCAGCTGACACGCTCAACCCGCTATTCTCCAGAGGCAAGGGCTGCACAATGTGCAGCCCTTGTTGTTTCTGCAAGCAGGGTTTGTAGCTTCACACATATCTGGCTGGCTAAACCAGACCCCCTCCCAACTGCACATTGAGAGAGGCAGAGGCAGAGGCAGAGGCAGAGGCAGAGGCAGAGGCAGAGGCAGAGGCAGAGGCAGAGGCAGAGGCAGAGGCAGAGGCAGAGGCAGAGG
>NZ_JBFODN010000019.1:0-3097 GCF_040908345.1 Aeromonas sp. R3-1 | reverse complement strand
CAATGTGAGCCTGGCCTACAAACTCTATTATCTGGAAGGCAAGACCCGCTTCTGGGAACACAACTCCAGCATGACCTATCAGCCGGGTAACGAGCTCAATCTGACCAAGCCGAGCCGCTTTCTATCCAGCGAAGGCTGGGCCAAGAAGCCGAGCGACGAAGGTACCCTGCTCAGCGGTCAGGGCGGTCTCTACTTTGTGCTGCCCAAGCAGGCGGCCAATCCGGATCAGCTTACCGTACAAGCCCGCATCAATAGCCCGGAAGCCGGCGCCCTGTTGAAAGTAGCGCTGGGTCACGACTTCACCACCACTGTGAAACTGGCCAAAGCGGGCATCAACGAAATCCGCCTCAGTCTGCCCGGTGACTCGCTCACGGCAGATCCCAAGCGCCCCAATTTTCTGGCGCTCTCGGCACCTACTCCCATCAATGTGCAGTCGGTACGTTTGACCGTAGCCCAGTGATCCTTGCCCCGAATACCATTTTATAAAAACAACTATCCCAAATAAGGACGTTCTTATGTCGCATCCAGATTTTCGACTCTCTCTGGTCGTTCCCGTTTACAACGAGGAAGAGAGCATCGATGCCTTCATCAACGCGATAGACAACGAACTGGCCCCGCTGAAAGACCAGCTTGAAATTGTATTCGTCAACGATGGCAGCCGTGACCGCACCCGTGAAGTGGTCGAGCAGGCCATCGCCCGCGATCCGCGCGTAACCCTGGTCAACCTGGCACGCAACTTCGGTAAAGAAGCGGCCCTGACCGCCGGTCTGCATCAAGCCAAAGGGGATGCCATCGTACCGATGGACGTGGATCTGCAAGACCCGCCCGCCCTGATCCTGGAGTTCGTAAAACTGTGGCAGACCGGTGACTATGACACCGTCTACGGCATCCGCGTCGATCGCAGCGCCGATACCCCGATGAAGCGCGTGACTGCCGGTGGCTTCTACCGCTTCTTCAACGCCCTCTCCACCAGCACCAAGCTGCCGGAGAACGCCGGTGACTTCCGCCTGATCGACCGTCGCGTGGTCGAGGCGATCAAGCTGCTGCCCGAGCGCAACCGCTTTATGAAGGGGCTGTTTGCCTGGGCCGGTTTCCGTGCCGTTGGCGTCCCCTACGAGCGCCCGGCCCGTCACGCCGGTGAAACCAAATTCAACTACTGGAAACTGTGGAACTTCGCCCTCGACGGTCTGCTCAGCTTCTCCAGCTGGCCGCTGCGGGTCTGGAGCTATGTGGGTGTCGGCGTCTCCTTCGTCGCCTTCCTCTACATCCTCAAGATCGTGACCCAAGTGGTCTTCTTCGGCATCGACGTGCCCGGTTACGCCTCCCTGATGTCTGTAGTGCTGTTCCTCGGCGGTATCCAGCTGCTGTCGCTCGGCATCATCGGCGAGTACATCGGCCGCATGTTCGTGGAAGTGAAACAGCGCCCGGTCTACCTCATTGAAGGGGTCTATGGCCAGTATGCCAAGCAGGATGCGGCCAAACCGCAGAGCGCTGACAGCAACCCGCAAGAGCAGCAGGAGCAAGCGCCTCAATGATCTCCCGCGAGGAATTCTGGCGGCTGGTACGTTTCGGTTTTGTCGGCGGGGGGGCTACCCTCGTCGACCTTGGCACCTCCATCGCACTGTTTCATACCTGGCCCACCATCTCGGAGCACCTGGTTACCACGCTGGCTTTTGCCATCGCGTTCTGGTTCTCCTTCTTTGGTCACCGCTACATCACCTTCCAGAAGCAGGGAGCCGCCAGCAAGTTTCTGCTGGTCGCCCTCTTCTCGCTGGCGGTGCGTAACCTGATCCTGAGCGGCCTGCTGTTTGCGGGGCTCTCCGGTCTGCTGCCGGTGGTCATCGCCACCCTGACCGTTACCGTCCTCACTTACGTTCTCTCTCGCGTCTGGGTTTTTGCCTGATGAATGATATGACCAATACTGCCCCGCTAACCGGGGCTGCACTCCCCTATCGCCCGTCACTGCGCATCAGCGGCCGTGACTGGCTGATGATCATCGCCGCCTTCATGCTGAGCCGGGTGGCGCTGTATGGCATGGGTTACTTCGGGGTCCAGCTCTATGGCTCCCCCGACATTGGCCCGCTGCAGGCCTATTGTCAGTTTGACTGCGTCTGGTTCCAGCGCATCATCGAAAATGGCTACGATCTCTACCCGCGCTGGCTGAGCAAGGGCAATGCGGCCAACTGGGCCTTTATGCCGCTCTACCCGATGGTCTCCGGTGCCATCTCCAACCTGTTCAATGTCGAGAGCCTGATCGGCCTCATCATTGTTACCAATATCTCCTTCTTCGCCAGCCTGCCGCTGATGCTGCTGGTGTTGCGTCAGCTCAAGCTGGGGGACGATACCGCCCGCTTTGGCGTATGGCTGCTCGCCTTCTCCCCCTTCTCCGCCTACTTCGTCTCCGGTTATACCGAGTCGACCTTTATGGCGCTGATGCTGGGGATGTTCCTGTTCGCCTATCGGGAGCAGTGGCTGATGGTGGCCGTGCTGGGGGTCTGTATCTCCGCCACCCGCAACCTGGGGGTGATGATGGTCTTCCCGGTGCTTATCCTGGCGCTGCAGGCTTACGGCTGGCGGGAATTTTTCCGCTTCACCGAGCGCGCCTTCAAGGTGGTGTTCACCCTCTGGATGATCCCGTTTGGCCTGTTTGCCTATATGGTCTATCTCTATCACCTGACCGGCGATGCCTTCGCCTTCAAACACATTCAGGTGGCTTGGGGTCGCTATATGGACAGCCCGCTGGACTGGTGGCTGAGCGGTTTCGAGCTGGGCGGCCGCAAGGCTTACCTCTCCATCATGGTGATCTTCGGCTGGTGCCTGAACGGTTACCTGTTCAGCCAGAAGCGCTGGGCGGAAGCGACCCTGATGTTCATCTGCTGCACCATCCCGCTGATGACCGGCCTCAACGCCATGCCACGCTATATGTTCGGGCTCTACCCGACCCTGCTGGCCATCATTCTGCTGACCCATCGCTGGCCTGCTATCCGCCCAGCAGTGCTCTGCATCAGCGGCATGGTGGCCTCCTTCATCGCGGTGGCCTTCGTCAACTTCAAGTTCTTCACCGTCTGATGTGACGACGATACCTGCAATGCCAAAT
>NZ_JBFODN010000189.1:0-33669 GCF_040908345.1 Aeromonas sp. R3-1 | reverse complement strand
AAAGTGGTAACCGATGCGGGGATCGGCCCCCATCCCCTGGCGCACCGCCTCTATATCGGCCCCCAGCTGCTCGGCGAGGGCTGCCATCTCATTCATAAAGGAGATCTTGGTGGCCAGCATGGCGTTGGCGGCGTATTTGGTGAGTTCGGCGCTGCGCAGATCCATCACCACGATCCGGTCGTGATTGCGGTTGAAGGGGGCGTAGAGGGCGCGCAACTGCTCAAGCACACGCTCGCTGTCACAGCCGATGATGATGCGATCAGGCCGCATGCAGTCGTTGACCGCCGCTCCCTCCTTGAGAAACTCGGGATTGGCGGCCACCTCGCAGGCGAGGTCTAGCCCACGCTCGGCCAACTGCTGCTCAATGTGTTCTCTTACTTGCTGCGCCGTGCCGACCGGTACTGTGCTCTTGGTCACCACCAGCTTGGGGCGGCTCATCAGTCGGCCTATGGTGTCGGCCACCGCCAGCACATGTTGCAGATCGGCTGAACCATCCTCGTCAGCCGGGGTACCCACGGCGATCAGCAGCAGGTCGGCGTGTGCCACGCCAATGGCGGGATCGACCGTGAAGCTCAGGCGGCCGCTGGCCAGATGGCTCTCGACCAACGGGGCCAGCCCTGGCTCGTAGAAGGGGATCTGCCCCAGCCTGAGGGCGGCGATCCGTTCATCATCCACATCCACGCAGCAGACCTGATGGCCCACCTCGGCCAGAACGGCGGCCTGCACCAGCCCGACATAGCCTGTGCCAAAAATGGTGACCTTCATGAAAAGTGCCTCGTGCTGTGAATGGAGTGATGGCGCGCTTAAACCGCGGCATGCTGCATCTTGGTGCAGCGAGTGTCAATGCCAGATGACAGGCACCAGAATGGGGCGTTCAGCCTGACTGTTGTGATCCTTTTCACAAAAAATAGACTGAACCCCATAACGAAGCCCTGTGGACAGGGCTCGCAGCCCGCCCGCAACGGCAGGCGACAGACACGCTCTCTTTACTTCGCTTGGATACAGGTTATGGACAACACCTCGATTCGCACTGCCCATCCTATTTATGAGGATGTGCTGGCCCTGCTGACGGCGGCCGGCTTTGTTTCCCTCGGCATCTTTCTGTTTCATCAGGTTGGCCTGCTCACCGGCGGGACTGCCGGGCTGGCGCTGCTGCTGCAAAAGGTGACCGGAATCAGCTTCGGCCTGCTGTTTTTCGGCATCAACTTGCCCTTCTATGCGCTGGCGTGGCTTCGGATGGGGCCACGCTTTACCTTCAACACCTTTGTCTCGGTGGCGGCAGTCTCCTACATGACCGATCACCTCAACGGGGTGTTGCAGATCGGCAAGATAGAGCCCCTCTATGCGGCGCTGATCGGCGGTACCCTGATTGGCATGGGTCTGCTCATCATGTTCCGTCACAAGTCGAGTCTGGGGGGGTTCAACATTCTGGCGCTCTTTATTCAGGATCGCTTTGGCATTCGGGCTGGCAAGCTGCAGATGGGGCTCGATTGCGCCATTGTTGTCGCCTCGTTTTTCGTGGTGCAGCCTTGGATTCTGGCGCTCTCCATCGTGGCGGCGGTTATCTGTAATCTGGTGTTGACACTCAACCACAAGCCGGGCCGCTACCAGATTGCCTGACGAGCGGCAGCCGTGACCCGATAAGACAAGCGTGACCCGATAGCACGAGGCGGCCTGATGGCCGCCTCGTCTGTTTCTACCCTGGGGTTTGTTCGCTGCGCCTAGCTCGCCTGCTCCAGCCTGCTGTCGCTGCTCATGGCGTTACCACTAATGGCACTGCCGCCGATAGCGTGACCACCGACGGCGAGCGGGGTGTGGCAGGCCACCTGATGATGGGCCTCATCACACACCTCAAGCTTGGGCGCCTTGCTTTTGCACAGCTCGGTCGCATGGGGGCAGCGCTGGTGGAAGTGACAGCCGCTTGGCGGTGAGATGGGGGAGGGCACATCGCCGGTCAGCAGAATGCGCTGGCTGCGCCTGCGCGGGTCCGGCACCGGAATGGCGGAGATCAGCGCCTGAGTGTAAGGGTGGCGCGGCGCCAGATAGAGCGACTGGGCATCCGCCAGCTCGACGATCCGTCCCAGATACATCACTGCGATGCGATCCGAGATGTGTTTGACCACCGACAGATCGTGGGCGATGAAGATGATGGAGAGGTTCATCTCCCGCTGCAGGCTGAGCAGCAGGTTGACAATCTGCGACTGCACCGAGACATCGAGGGCCGAGACCGCCTCGTCACACACCAGCAGCTTGGGCTTGAGGGCGATGGCGCGGGCGATGCCGATCCGCTGGCGCTGACCGCCGGAAAACTCGTGGGGGTAGCGATCCACCGCGCTGCCCGGCAGGCCCACTTTTGCCAGTAACTCCTGCACCCAGCCGCGGCGCTGCTCAGTGTTGCCTTTACCGTGGATGATAAAGGGCTCCTCCAAAATTTGGCCCACGGTGTGGCGGCTGTTGAGGGATTCTGCAGGGTCCTGAAACACCATCTGCATCTCCTGACGCAGGGAGCGCATCTCCTTCGGGCTGAGGGCGGTGATGTCGCGCCCCTCGAAGGTGATGGTGCCCGCGGTCGGCTCGAACAGCTTGAGCAGACTGCGCCCGAGGGTGGACTTGCCACAGCCCGACTCACCCACCAGCCCCAGCGTCTCCCCCTGTTTCAGGTCGAAGCTGATGCCATCCACCGCGTGAACCGTATATTGTTTGCGCAGGAACCCGCCTCCCAGCCGGAAGTGCTGTTTCAGATCCCTGACCGATAACAGAGTGCTCATACGGTCAACTCCTTCCAGTAGTGACAGGCGACATGGTGGCGCAGATTTAACTGCTCCACCGCCGGAATGGCGCTGATGCAGAGATCGGTCGCATGGGGGCAGCGGTTGGAGAAGCGGCAGCCAGCGGGCATCTCGTGCAGGGCTGGCACCTGTCCCTTGATGGTCTTGAGCACGCTCTTGGGCTCATCCTCAAGGCGCGGGATTGAGCTCATCAAGCCGTGGGTATAGGGGTGACGGGGGTGGTCAAACAGCTCGAACACGTCGGCCTGCTCCACCGCCCGGCCGGCGTACATCACCACCACTTCGTCGCACAGCTCCGCCACCACCCCGAGATCGTGGGTGATAAAGATGATGGCCATGCCGGTCTGGGCCTGCAGCTCTTTCATCAGTTCGAGGATCTGGGCCTGAATGGTGACATCCAGCGCCGTGGTCGGCTCGTCACAGATCAGCAGGTCTGGCTCGCAGGAGAGCGCCATGGCGATCATCACCCGCTGGCGCATACCGCCGGAGAGGTTGTGGGGATAGACCGCAAAGCGCTGGGCCGGTTCCGGGATCCCCACCTTCTGCAGCATGGCAATGGCCGCGGCTTTGCGCTGGGCCTTGTCATACTCCGGGCGGTGGAGGCGAAACACCTCCATCAGTTGCTCACCGACCGTCTGCACCGGGTTGAGGGCCGTCATCGGCTCCTGAAAGATCATCGAGATGCGGTTGCCGCGCACCTTGTACATCTGATCCGGCGCAAGTGACAGCAGCTCCTCCCCCTGAAAGCGGATGGAGCCTGCTACCACCTGACCATGGGGTTTGGGCAAGAGCCCCATGATGGCGAGTGAAGTGACACTCTTGCCACAGCCGGACTCACCGACGATCCCCAGCGTCTGACCCGGTGCTACCTTGAAGCTGACCCCGTCGAGCACCTTGATCTTGCCGTCATCGACGGCGAACTCCACCTCGAGATTGCTTACCTCAAGAATCGAGGCTTGGTGCTGGCCGTGATCAACGGCGAACTCCTCCCCGTTATCCGGTACGTCAAGAATGGGGGCCTGGGTGTTGGGCATAACGGCTGCTCCCTTCGCAAGGGCCTGAATATCAATGACGTGCATAGGTCTTGTCGAGCAGGTTGATGGGCGCCAGCGCCTCCCCTGCCTCCTTGGCGTTGCGGGTCTCTTCCTTCACCTTGGGATCGAGCCAGAGCAGACCGCCGCTACTGTGAGGATAACCATCCATCGGCCAGTAGAGCAGATCCGGCGTGTTCTTGGTGGCAGGCACTTCCGGCAGCATCACATAACGCCAGCTGCTGGCCCGCACATAGTTGAGCTGCACCCCGGGCACGAAGATGGCGAGGTCATAGATGCGCTGCTGGATCTGCTGGGAGAGCTTGGCCCGTTTGGCCATGTCGAATTCGACGTTGTAGGCATCGATCAGCGCGTCCAGCTCCTTGTCAGCCACGTTGAACAGGTTGTTGGTCTGCGGTTTGTTGGCGTTGGCGGAGTGGAAAAACTCCCAATATTGCGGATAGAGACCGCCGCCGCCCCAACCGAGCCAGGCTGCCTCGTGTTTCTTCTCCAGCATCACTTTGAAGCCGGTGGCGCCATCCACTAGGTTAAGCTCCAGATCGAGACCCGCTTTCTTGGCCTCCTCTTTCAGCACGGTCAGTCGCTTGGAGTGCTCCTGACTGGTGTAGGTGAGCGCCAGCGTCAGCCGCTCACCCTTCTCATTTTGCAGGATGCCGTCCGGCCCCGGCTTGTCGTAGCCGCCCTTGGCAAAGTACTCCCGCGCCTTGCCGATGTCATAAGCCCGCTGTGGCAGCGTGATGTCAGTGAACTCGCCAAAGCCCGAGTCGAAGGTGGTGGCTCTGTCATAGTCGCCGCGCAGCACGGTCTCGATCATCTTGTCGATGTTGAAGGCGTGCTGGATGCCGAGGCGCACGTTTACGTCCGCCAGCTTGGGGTTGGCCACATTGAGGTGCACCCCCTGACCGCCCTGTTTGGTGTCGGTCATGGCCATCACCTTCTGCACGTAGCCTTTTTTGTACTCCGGGGTGACCGCTTTTTCATGCCACCAGTTGGGCAGGATCATCTCGAAGGTATCGATCTCCCCTTTCAGGAAGTGGCGGAAGGCGATGTTGTGGTCGCGGATCACCTGCACCTTGATGGTGTCGATGTTGAATCTGTGCTGGTTGTAGCGATCGTCTTTTGCCCACCAATCCTTCTGCTTGCTGAAGGTGACCGACTTGCCCTTCTTGACGTCGCTGATCACGTAGGGGCCTGTGGTGGGCACCACGGCCCAGTTGTACTGCTTCACCCAGTTGGGGGTCAGCTTGTAGTAGTGCTTGGGCTGGGGCCACAGCTCGGTGGTGTTGAGCAGGTCCATCTTGGCCTTGCGGTTGCCCGCTTTGACCATAATGGTGTGATCATCGATCTTCTCTACCGCGACCACTTCAGTGGTGTAGTAGTTGTTGAACCAGGGCCCCTTGATGTGTTTGGAGCGCATCATCTCGTAGCCGAAGGTGTAGTCGTCAGCATTGACCGGCTTGCCATCCGACCATTTGGCGCGGGGATCCAGCTTGAAGTAGACGGTCTGGCTGTCTGGCGCTATGGCCCAGTGGGTCGCCAGCGAGGGGATGGGGTTGCCGGTATTGGGGTGGAAGCTGATGAGTCGCAACTGGTTATCGAGAATAAAGGAGCGGAACGATCCGTTGGAGTCAGGCCCCACGGTGCGGAACGTCAGCGGAAAGCTCTCCACAAACATATTGAGGCTGCCACCCGGCAGCGCCTTGGGGGAGGCGAACACAGGATCCGTGTCGTTGGTCTCCCATTTGAGATCCGCTGGCAGGCTGGCCGCCCAGACCCAGGATCCGTTTACCAGCACAAAGAGAGCACCTATCCATTTGATTTTATTTTTCATGTTTGACTTCCAGGTCTGGCCCCTGCACTGGGGGTCTTGATTGATAACGGGATTATCCCTTGCTCCCGGGACCGCCGATGGCGGCGGCCCGTCCTTCATTAATGACTGTTTGTTACCCGACGCCAGCCGATGCGCTGGCATCGGCTGGCTTATTGGTAACGGGTAAATTTGCGCGGATCGAACGCCTCGCGGATCGCCTCACCGATAAAGGAGACCATGATCAGCACCAGACTCACCGCTGCCACCACCGAGCTGACGATCCAGATGGCATCCAGATTGTTGATGCCCTGGGAGAGCAGCTCCCCCCAGCTCGGGGTCGGCGGTGCCAGCCCGAAGCCAAGATAGTCGAGGGCCGTCAGGGTGGAGATATTGCCCACCACGGCGAACGGCGCCAGGGTGACGATCATCATCAGGGTGTTGGGCAGGATGTGGTTGAAGATGATCCGCCCGGTGGTCGCCCCTTGCGCCCGCGCCGCCATCACATAGTCCCGCGCCCGCTCCTTGTAGGTGAGGGTGCGCATATACCAGGTGATCCCCATCCAGCCGAACAGCACGTTGATGGCGACAAACAGGCCGAAGTTGGGCTTGGCCAGCGACACCAGGATCATGATGACGTAGAGAAACGGCACCTGGGACCAGATCTCGATAAAGCGTTGCAGGATGAGATCAAAGCGGCCGCCGAGAAAGCCCATCAGACAGCCGATGGTGACTCCGATGGCGTAACTGGCCGCCAGCGCGATAAAGGCAAAGCCGATGGCGATGCGAAAGCCGTAAACCAGTCGCGCCAGCACGTCGCGGCCGCTGGTGTCGGTGCCGAGGAAGTGGCGCTCAGCCGCGCTGGGGGCGTAGGGCGGGTAGGCATCCTCTTTGAAATCCTGCTCGTAGGGGTTCCAGGGTACCGGCGGCAGCAACACCCAGTCGCCCTGGCCCTCTGCGGCAAACTTGGCCTTGAGCTGGCGGTAGTTGGTTTCGTACTCGTAATCGAGCCCGAACTGCTGACCGGGGATCACATCGCCATAGGTGGGGAAGTGCAGCTGGCCCTGATAGCTCACCATCAGTGCCCGGCTGTTGACCAGCAGCTCCGCCAGCAGGGAGAGCAGCACCAGGGTGGTGAAGATGATGAAGGAGTAGTAACCGCGCTTGATCGACTTGAAGCGCTTGAGTTTTTTCAAGGTAACCGGATTAAGCTTCATGGTCAGTCTCCAAATCGCACGCGGGGATCAACAAGGGCAACGCAGATATCGGAGACGATATAGCGTGATATCGGCATCGGCATGGCAATAGAGGTCTGGTTCATGGTCAGTCTCCAAACCGCACGCGCGGATCAACGAGGGCAACGCAGATATCGGAGACGATATTGCCTATCAGCATCAGCATGGAGGTGATGGCCAGAATGCCCATGACGGTGGGGTAATCCCGCTCGACGATAGCCTCGTAACCGAGCAGGCCGATGCCGTCGATGTTGAAGATGGTCTCGATGAGGAAGGAGCCGCCAAAGAAAACGGTGAGCACAGACCCCAGGTGGCTGGCGATGGGGATCAGGCTGTTGCGCATGGCGTGGTTGGTGACTGCCTTGCGAAACGGCAACCCCTTGGCCACGGCGGTACGCACATAATCCGCCGACAGGTTCTCCATCAGGCTGTTTTTCATGGTCATGGTGAGGATGGCGAAATCGCCGATGGCGTAGGCGATAAGCGGCAGCAGGGCGTGGGCAAAGACAGTGCGGATCTGATCCCAGCTGCTCTCCATGTATTCAAAGTCGTCCCCCGGAAAACCGCCCATCGGCAGCCACTCCAGATGGAAGGCGAAGACGGTGATGAGGAAGATCCCCACCACGTAGGCGGGCAGGGCATAGGCCATGTAGATAAGCATGGAGCTTAACGAGTCGAAGCGGCTGTTGTGCCTGAGCGCCTTGGCCACCCCGAGCGGAATGGAGACCGCATAGCTCAGCAGAAAGGTTGCCAGTCCGAAGAAGGCGGTAACGGGGAGCCGCTCCTTGATGAGATCCCACACCGGCTCGTAGTAGCGGGTTGATTCGCCCAGATCCAGCACCGCCAGCTTCTGCAGCCACTCCCAGTAGGCGACCAGCATCGGCTTGTCGAGCCCATAGAAGGCCTTGAGCTCCTCGATCTGTTCATCGGAGAGGGCCTGCGCCCCCTTGCTGCCGCTGGAGCGGCCGGATTCATTCTGGGAAACCTGGGCTTGCAGCAGCATGCGTTCGACCGGACCGCCCGGCACGAAACGGGTGATGGTGAAGACGAGCAGGGTGATACCGAGAAACGTCGGGATGATCAAAAGCATCCGGCGTAGGAAATACGACAGCATGATGGAACCTCGTCCTTGTTGTTCTTTTTTTGCGGCCAGTCAAATCCGGTGACGGGCCTGTCCTTCCTGGCATTACGCGCTGGATTGGTTGCCAAACAGCAGACAATCCTCTTGGCCACTGTAAAAGCTCTGCAACAAAAATCAAGTACAAGGAAATGGAAAACTGGGACAAATGACCCGCTGAGACCAAAAGCACCGAAAAATGACGTTTTTTATCTGAAAAGTGAAAATCAAAACAAAACGCTACTGCTCAACATTATTTTAAAAAATATAAACAGCTGTTTGTTTGAGCCTTGGGTGTTTTTAACTTGTTGATTGCTAATGCTTTTGTTTGTGGTGTGAAATTGAAGGAAAACGATGTCATCTCGACGATTTTATCTGTTATCCCCATGAGAACGGTCAGGTGAAACCCTCATGAAGTTAGTGTTTTATTCTTATTAATGCCGATAAATCAAAATAAGATATAAACGGACAGCACGTTAACTAATAAGTTCATCAAATTTTAATTCAGCGCCATTTACGCCGTTTAACAATGTCTTTACATTGCGCGAGTTGTTTTTGGCAGAATTATTCACTAATTATACCGGTCAAAATTAATACACTCCGCTTATTCTACGCCTGACCTCGCCATACCCCTGCTCCATTGACGTCGCCAGTCAAAGATTGATAAGCCTTATACATCGCTCCAAAGAGGGCGGTATCAGGAAGCAAACAATAAACAACCAGGAAGGATATAAGCGATGCTTAGGAAGAGCAGAATCTCTGCTGCGATTGCGTTCGCCTTGGCGAGCCTTGCGGCGGCCCCATCCGTATCTGCCGAAGAAGGGCAGAACGTCGAAAAACTGCAGAAAATCAAAGTCACTGGCTCCCGTATCTCCCGTGTTGATGTTGAGACTGCACAACCTGTGCAGGTGATGAGCAAAGCCGACATCGAAAGAAGTGGTTTAACTTCTGTTGGTGATATTCTGCAGCGTATTCCAGCTATTTCAGGCCAGGCCCAAAGTACATCTGTTAACAACGGTGGCAATGGTACGGTTACCGTAAATCTGCGAGGTTTGGGCACGCAAAGAACGTTGGTATTGGTGAATGGCAGACGAATGGTGTATGGCGGCTCTGGCGCGAATTCATCTGTTGACCTGAATACTATTCCTGTTGCAATCATTGAGCGTGTTGAGATCCTTAAGAATGGAGCATCTTCCATTTATGGTGCTGATGCAGTGGGCGGTGTGGTTAACATTATCACCAAGACTGGATTTGATGGGTTTGAGCTGAATGGTCAAATTGGTCAAACCAGTAAATCCGATGCAGAAGCTCACGATGTGAACATGGTTGCCGGTGGTTCAACTGATGTTTCCAACTATGTTTTCTCTGCAGGTCTCGTTGAAGAAAAAGAAGCAATGGCCGGAGCCCGTTCCTTTTCAAATGTTGATTATGAGCATGACGGCGCGGGAGGCCAGTATATTGGTGGCAGTAGCCGTGTCCCTTGGGGCTATTTCAAAACTAGTCAAGGGGTTTTGACAAAGGGGCCTGAAGGCAGTGCAACCCTTCGTCCATATGATTCTGTTGCTGACGCATATAATTATGCTCCGGCAAACTACTTAAAAACACCAAGCAAGCGCTGGTATACATCCTTTTTTGGAGATCGCTCTCTGGGGCAATTGGGTGTGCTGGGGGAAACAAGGTTTTTCTCTGAAGCTTCTTATTTAAATCGTCAATCAGATTATTTATTGGCCGCGACACCATTGGCTTCAGGTACTGATGGTTTGAATCCCATCTCGAAAGATAATGCATTTAATACAACTGGTGAGGATATATCTGACTGGCGGTATCGTACTATTGAAGCGGGTGGTCGAAATAGGATGTTTGACTCATCAACTAGCCGATTGGTATTAGGCTTTGATGGGCAACTTGAAAACTCCTGGACTTGGGATACAGCGTTTGTGTATGGCAAGACCAAAACGACTGAGTCTGAACAAAATGTGTTTATGAAGGACCGTATTAATAATGCCATTGGCGCAACATCTGCTGATGGCAAGCAGTGTCTTGACTCTGGTGGAAAAGTAATTGCTGGTTGTGTGCCTTGGAACTTGTTTGGTGGTGGCTTAAGCCAGGAAGCGCTCAAATATGCGAGTTTTACCCGTAATGACAATGGCTCAAATGAGCAGCAGTCATTGGAGTTTAACTTGTCTGGTGATTTGCTAGAGTGGCAAGCAGGCACTATCGGGTTTGCTACCGGCTATCAGGTACGCAAGGAAAGTGGCGAAACTAATCCAGATGCATTGGTATCCCTTGGTAATGCAACCGGTAATGCAGAAACAGCCACCAAGGGGAGTTATGACGTTAACTCTTTGTATGGCGAGTTGATCGTTCCATTATTGTCAGATAAGCCTTTCGTAGAGTCTTTGGAAGCGAGTGTCTCTTCACGCTATGACAATTACAGCTCATTTGGTGACAATATCGCGATGGGTTATAGCATTACCTATCGCCCCTATAGTGACCTGATGTTGCGTGGTACTTATTCGGATGTATTCAGAGCACCGACAATTTCTGATCTCTATAGCGGTAAATCACAGAGCTTTGATCCATTGACAGACCCCACCGGTCAAGATGATGATCCGCAAAAGCCAGTTTACTACGGTGGTAATAGCGAGCTAAAACCAGAGCAAGGATATAGTACCTCTTTGGGGGCGGTATATTCACCTTCGTATATAGAGAATGCATCTCTGACAGTCGATCTCTGGTCGGTTAAACTGGATGACGTTATTGATGTTGTTAATCCTCAATATATGTTGGATCAGTGTTTTTCTAGTGGCCAGTTCTGCGACAAGATAGATCGAGCGCCAGATGGAAAAATAATGGGGATTGATGCCACCTATGCAAACTTGAATTCGTTGGAAACCAATGGCATAGATTTCAATGTTAAATATGCCTACGATTTCGATTTTGCAATGCTTGCTGCTAACTGGGAGAACTCATACTTAAAGAAATATGAGGTGACTCAGCCAAATGGTGAAACACTGGATTATGCGGGCTCGTTTGTGAGCGACCAAATTGGAAATTATTCAAAGTGGCGCTCAACAATGTCATTGGATCTGTTTAATGAAAAAGTGGGAGGAAGTTGGTCTGCGCGCTATATCAAAGGTGTTACTTACACAGATAGTGATATAGACTTTAAAGTACCCAGCATGGTTTACCATGACTTGAACGCACGGTATCAAGTAACCAATGAGCTGCGTTTAACTGCAGGTATTAATAACGTGTTTGATAAAACACCGCCACTTATCTTGAATGCACTGTCAGCGAATACAGATACCGTTACTTATGATGTGCTCGGTAGAACTTATTATCTGAGAGCGAATTACAAGTTCTAATCAACCCTGTTGATATACAACCTCAGCCGGCCCGGTCGGGCCGGCTGTGCCCAACGTCCAAGGAAGTTACGGAGATAGGGTAATCCTATGAAGACAAGGACCATTACAATGAAGAAAGCGCTCCTTGGCAGCCTGGTTTCGGCCGCCTTGTTGACCAGCTTCAATCTGAGTGCCGCCACTGCCGGTCAGGCCGTGGACGCTCAAGCCGCCACCGACAACGCATCCAAAGTTTCCCAGCAGAAGATCGACAGCTATGCCGAATCTGCCGAATCCGCACTGGCCCAGTACAAGGCAGCCCTGCGTCAGGTCGACAGTCTGCGCACCTACAACGAGCAGGTGAGCAAGATGGTCGAGTCCCAGAGTGCCGAGCTGGCGTCGATGCAAAAGCAGATCGCCCAGATTGATCAGACCAGCACCGAAGTGGTGCCCCTGATGCTCAAGATGATCGACTCCCTCGAGCAGTTTGTGGCGCTGGATCTGCCGTTCCAGAAGGTCGAGCGCGAGGACCGCGTAGCAGCCCTGACCGACCTGATGAACCGGGCCGATGTCACCATCTCCGAGAAGTACCGCAAGATCCTGGAGGCCTACCAGATCGAGGAGGGCTTCAGCCGCACCATCGAATCCTACAAGGCGAGCCTGGACAAGGATGGCAGCGAGAAGACCTACGAGTTCCTGCGGGTTGGCCGCATCGCGCTGCTCTATCAATCCCCGGATGGCAATGAGACCGGGATGTGGAACAAGAAGACTCGCCAGTGGGAAGAGTTGCCCCAGGAGTATCGCAGTGCGGTTGAACAGGGCCTTCGCATCGCCAAGAAGCAGGCGCCTCCCGCGCTGATCAAGCTGCCGGTTCAAACTGCGGAGAAAGCATCATGAAAGGAATCAAACTTGCGATTGCCTCCCTGATTGCGGGAGCAACCCTGGTCACCCTGCCGGTGACCGCCGCCGAAAAACCGGTGGATCTCAATGCGCTGCTGAACCAGGTCAAGGCCTCCAGCCTGAGCGAATCCCAACTCAACAAGGAGCGGGAAGCCCGCTTCCTGGCTGACAAGAACGAGCAGGGGGCGCTGCTGGCCAAGGCCAAGGCCGAGCTGGCTGCCGAAACCGCCAAGGGCGAGCAGCTCAAGGCGACCTTTGATGCCAACGACAAGCAACTGACCGAGCTGACTGAAACCCTGCGCCAGCGTTCCGGCAACATGGGGGAGATGTTCGGCGTACTGCGTCAGTTCGCCGGTGAGTTCAAGGGGATCTTCAACGCCTCCGCTCGTCGGGTCGAGCATCCGGAGCAATCCGCCCTGTTGACCCGTCTGGCCGAGAGTAAAGAGCTCCCCTCCAGCAACGATCTGGAAGCGTTCTGGACCACTACCCTCAGCCGCATGGTGGACGGTGGCAAGGTGAGCCAGATCCCGGCGACCGTGGTCTACGGCGAAGGCAACCAGGCCGAGAAGACTGTCACCCAGATCGGCGAGTTCAACACTGTCTCCGAAGGCAAGTACCTCACCTTCGTGCCGGAGACCGGCAAGTTCGAGCAGCTCTCCCGTCAACCGGAGAAGAGCGTGCTGGCTCCCATCGCCGAGTTTGAACAGGGTGGTGACGGGGTCAAACCCATCTTCATCGACCCGTCTCGCGGCGTGATCCTCTCCCTGCTGGTGCAGTCACCGACCCTCAAGGAGCGTATCGATCAGGGTGGTTCCGTGGGTTATGTGATCCTGGCATTGGGGGTCATCGGTACCCTGCTGGCCATCTTCTGCGGTATCCGCCTGTCGCTGATCGGCTCGTCCATGCGCAAGCAGCTGAAATCTGACCAGATCATCAAGGGCAACCCCATTGGTGACATGCTGGGGGCCTACCAGAGCCATCGCGGTGACAACATCGAGGATCTGGAGTCCAAGCTCGACGAGATCATCCTGCGCAATGTGCCCAAGTTCGAGAAGGGCATCAGCATCATCAAGCTGATCGCCTCGGTCGCGCCGCTGCTGGGCCTGCTCGGTACCGTAGTGGGGATGATTGCCACCTTCCAGGCCATCACATTGTTCGGTACCGGCGATCCCAAGCTGATGGCGGGCGGTATCTCCGAGGCGTTGGTGACCACTATGCAGGGGCTGGTCGTCGCCGTGCCCATGCTGTTCCTCTACACCATAGTGCAGACCCAGAGCCGTCGTCTGATCCAGGTGCTGGAAGAGCAGAGCGCCGGTTTCGTCGCCCGTTATCAGGAACGTCTGCACGCCTCCAAAGCCGCAGCGTAAGGAGTCACCCATGTGGTTCTGGTTGATTGAAGAAGTCGAGTCGGTCCGCCGGTTTTTGGGATTGGGGGGCGATGTACTGGTCGCCCTGTTCTTCCTGACCCTGATGATGTGGGCCCTGTTGCTGGAGCGCTGGTTCTACTTCATGGCGGTCTACCCCAAGCAGGTGAAGCAGACCAAGGCCACCTGGCTGGCCCGTACCGATCATCTCTCCTGGTCTGCCAAGCAGATCCGCCGCGAGCTGGTCTCACGGGTTGCCATGGCGGTGGACAAGGGGATGCCGGTCATCAAGGTGCTGATCGCTCTCTGCCCGTTGATGGGGCTGCTCGGTACCGTGGTGGGGATGGTGCAGGTGTTTGACACTTTGGCCATCACCGGCACCGGTTCGCCGCGGGCGATGGCATCGGGGATCTCCAAGGCAACGGTACCGACCATGGCGGGCATGATCGCCGCCCTTTCCGGCCTGTTTTTTGTCAACCAGCTCGATCACAAGGCCAAACTGGCGGTGCAAAAGCTGGAAGACAACCTGAAACACGGCTGATGCAGGATGCATACCCCCGGTGAGGCATGGCCTGCCGGGGGCACAGAACAAGCAAGGAGTTTCTGCTATGAGAAAACGTTACAGCGACAGCGGTGCTGACGAGGCGGCTATCGATTTGACCCCCATGCTGGACATAGTGTTCATCATGCTGATCTTCTTCATCGTCACCACCTCCTTCGTCAAGGAGTCCGGTGTCGAGATCAACCGTCCCAGTGCCAGCACGGCCGAGACGGTGAAGAAGGGCAATATCATGGTCGCGGTGCGCGAAAACGGTCAGGTCTGGGTCGACAAGCGGGTGGTCGAGGTGGGGGCGGTACGCGCCAACATCGAGCGGCTGCGGGCCGAAAACCCGGAGAGCGCCGTGGTGATCCAGGCCGATAACGAATCCCGTTCCGGTCTGGTGGTGCAGGTCATGGATCAGATCCGCATGGCCGGTGTCCAGAACATCTCCATCGCGGCAGACAAGAGCAGCTGATGCCGGAGAGAGACCTATGAGATACCTGATATCGTTGGCGGTCTCCTGTGTGGTGGTGTTCTTTCTGTTTCTGGGAATGAACAAGCTGATCACACCGGATCACCGGGAGCTGGTGGAGAAGGATGACGTCACCATGACCGATTTCATCCGCCTCAAGCCCCAGGAGACCCTGCAAGAGAAACAGCGGGAGCTGCCCAAACCGCCGCCGCCCAAGCGTCCGCCGCCGCCTCCCGAGATGGAAGTGGCCAGCACGGATCGGCCGAAGATGGAGAGCGCGCCGATGGACATGCCCAAGCTCGACATCCCGGTCAACATCGGTGGTGGCAACGCGCTGGGTGCCTACAGCACCGGCGGCGGTGGTGGTGGCGTCGGTGGCAACAACGGCGCCATTCCGCTGGCAACCTTCGAGCCCATGATGCCCCGCAAGGCGGCACTGGCGGGGCTGGCCTCCGGCAAGGTGCTGGTGGAGTTCACCGTCACCGAGCGCGGCACCGTCAGCAACGTGCGGATCGTCAAGGAAGAGCCGCGCAGCTATGACCTCGGCAAAGAGGCGCGCAAAACCATCGCCAAGTGGACGTTCAAACCGGCCATGGTGGATGGCAAGCCGCAGGCGAGCCGGATGCAACAAGAGATCGAGTTTGCGGTCAACTAAGGAAGGTGGCGATGAACAAGTTACACAAGATGATCCTCGCCCCGGTCGCCATGGCGGTGCTGCTCAGCACCGCCAGTTGGGCCGCCGAGCAGCCGGCCCTGTCGGATCGGGCCTATCGGGCGGTCAACAAGGCGCAGGAGCTGATCACCGAGAAGAAATACGGTGAGGCCAATGCCAAGCTGCAAGATGCGCTCTCCGGCGCGGGCGAGCGGGTCTACGACAAGGGAGTCATATTGCAGACTCTCGGTTTCGTGGCCGCCCAGCAGGAGAAATACGGTCAGGCGACCAAGTACTTTGCCGATGCCATCGCGACAGGCGGCCTGCCGCCACCGGTGGCCCAGCAGGTGCGCTACAACCTGGCCCAACTCTATATGGCGGAGGGTAATTATCAGGGCTCGATCAAGACCATGAAGGAGTGGTTTGCCAACCAAGGCAAGGATGACAAGCCCAACTCCCATGCCTATATCACGCTGGCCAACGCCCACGTGCAGCTCAAGCAGTACCGTGACGCGATCCCGGCGGTGGATCAGGCGATCAAGCTGTCGGCAGGTAAAGCGCCGGAGTCCTGGTATCTGCTGAAGATGGGCGCTCACTACGAGCTGAAACAGTACAAACCGGCGACCGAGGTGCTGACCTCTCTGGTCAACATGTTCCCGGAGAAGAAGAAGTACTGGACCCAGCTGTCGGCCATGCATATGCAGGCAGGCAACGATGCCAAGGCGCTGGCGGCGCTGGAGTCGGCCTACAACCTCGGCATGTTGACCGAGGCCGCCGAGCTGCAGCGCCTCGCCAACTACCTCGCCTTCACCGGTATTCCCCATCGCGCCGCACGGGTGATGGAGAAGGGGATGAAGGACGGGGTGATTGAGCAGAGCGCCAGCAACTACAAGACCCTGGCCAACTACTGGCATCAGGCCAAGGAGCTGGATCCGGCCATCGACACCCTGGCCAAGTCCTACCAGCTTGCCCCGAGCGCCGAATTGCAGCTGAAAATGGCGCGCATGATGATCCAGAGCAAGCGCTATCAGGATCTGGTGGCGCTGGCCGCCAAACCGGCAGCCAATGCCAATGGTGAACAGCGGGCGGATCTCAAGTTCCTGACCGGGGTCGCCTATTTTGAGCAACAAAAGCCGAAGGAGGCCCTCAACGCCTTCACCCAGGCGGCTCAGAATGGCAACGTCAGTGGTCGTGCATCTCCGTGGATCAGCTTCCTCAAAGAGCAGAATGGCACCGGAGAGGCAGCCGTCCAGTAATTCCAATGACAACTACCTGTAGTCCCTTTTATGGTTGCCTGGTGGCTCCATTAACCGCTCTTCGGAGCGGTTTTTTTATGGTGGCTGCCAGCACCGGCTGGTGGCCGACGCAGGGTTTTATCCCTCTTCATGCCAATACAGAGCCTCCCTCGACATTGGCCTATCTCCCCGGATGCGACAAACGTTTTAGCTAGGGCTGCAACCGTGACACAAGGTGGCGCAGCGCTGTGGCTGACGGGAGCTCGGGTGGCTCGCTGCCAGGCGGGCCGTGCCATTCATCTTTCTCTTTGCTGCGACTTGCCAGTGTGGCTTTTGCCCTGTTGATAAGCGTCACATCGAAAACGGCTACTTTTAACAAGAAAAGCAACATATGGAAGTTGAAATTTTGGCCGACTCAGGAAAGAATGCGCGCTCGGTTATTGGCGTCGTGGGGCAGGTTGACCCGCCACCGGCAGACCGAGGATGAGACGGCCCCCGGCCCATTTGGTACAGGAAACCACACAGGAATTTTATGAATCCCCTTCGCACTGCCGCTTCGGCCCTTTTATGCACATTTTCGCTGGTCAGCCAGCAGGCTGCCGCTGTCGAGTACCGTCTGCCTGCGGCCAACAGTCGCCTGATCGGTGAAAACCAGGAATACGTGGTGCCTGCGGACAACCGTCCGCTGGAGCAGATCGCTGCTGACTTCCAGCTGGGTCTGACCAACATCATGGAAGCCAACCCGGGCGTTGATCCCTATCTGCCGAAAGCGGGTAGCACCCTGATCATCCCCCACCAGCTGATCCTGCCCAACGCGCCCCGCGAAGGGATCGTCATCAACGTTGCCGAGATGCGTCTCTACTACTACCCGAAAGGGAAGAACGTGGTGGAAGTGCTGCCCATCGGCATCGGTCAGCTGGGGGTAAACACCCCGGAGAACTGGATCACCAAGGTAGAGCGCAAGCGCGCCAACCCGACCTGGACCCCGACCGAGAACATCCGTCGCCGCTATGCCGCCCAGGGCAAGACTCTGCCGGCAGTATGGCCAGCCGGTCCGGATAACCCCATGGGTCTGCACGCCCTCTACATTGGCAACCTCTATGCCATCCACGGCACCAACGCCACCTTCGGTATCGGTCTGCGGGTGAGCAGCGGTTGCGTGCGTCTGCGCGCTGACGACATCAAGTATCTGTTCGACAACGTGCCGGTCGGCACCCGCGTCCAGTTCGTCAACCAGCCGGTCAAGACCACGGTCGAGCCGGATGGCGGTCGCTACATGGAAGTACACGAGCCGCTGTCGCGCACCGAGGAGGAGTTCAACTCCACCGCCTCCGTGCCGCTCCCGATGACACCGGCTATCACCCGCTTCATCGCTCACGCCGAGTCTGACTCCAACGTGGTCAAGCAGGTGCTGGAACAGCGTACCGGTATGCCGACTCGCCTCAATCCCTGATTGAGCAAGTTGGCGGTGCCGCGCGCACTGGCTGAATAAAGAAAACGGCGACCAGATGGTCGCCGTTTTTTATGGGGCATTCGCCGCTTGCTTACTGCACGCAGACCGGACAGAAGGCGTAGGTGCCTTGCGGATCGTTGAAGCGGGTGAGCGGGTCGAGACTGCGGTTCACTTCCACCAATGCCTTGCCAAATCCAGCTGGCAGCCAGCTTTGCAACTGGGGGGCCAGCACTTGGGCACTGCTGTCAAACAGCTGGCGCAGGAACTTGTCCTTGGTGGACTCCTCCTGCTCGATGGGGGTGACCTGCCACTCCTTGAGGTTGGCCAGTTCGGCGGCGGCCTTGATGGCGTCATCCAGATTGCCGAACTCGTCCACCAGCCCCAGGGCCTTGGCATCTTCGCCGGTCCAGACCCGGCCTTCGGCCGCTTTCTCTGCCTCTTCCGGGCTCAGACCACGACCCTTGCTGACCAGACCGATGAAGCGCTGGTAGGTATCTTCCACGCTCAGCTGGATTGCCTGACCGACGTGATCCGGTAGGGCGCGGGTCGGGCCGACGCCGACGTAATCTGTGGTGCCAACCCCGTCGGTATGCACGCCGAACTGGGCCAACGCCTTGTCGATGGTGGCGAACATGCCGAATACCCCGATGGAGCCGGTGAGGGTGGTCGGGGAGGCGAAGATCTTGTCCGCATCGGCGGAGATCCAGTAGCCACCGGAGGCGGCATAGCTGCCCATGGAGACCACTACCGGCTTGCCTGCCTGTTTCAGGGCCAGCAGCTCGGCGCGGATCTGCTCGGCGGCGAAAGCGCTGCCGCCCGGGCTGTCGACCCGCAGGACCACGGCTTTGACCTTGTCATCGCGGCGGGCATCGGCCAGCAGGTCGGAGAGGCTGTCGCCGCCGATGGTTCCGGCAGGCTGGACGCCATCCATGATGGCGCCGCTGGCGACCACCAGACCCACCTCATCCTTGCCGCTCTGGGGATATTGTTCCGGAATGGCAGCCAGATACTCTTTCAGGCCGACCCCTTTCCAGCCGTGGTCGTCCGCTTCACCCACCTCTTTAATGACCGCCTGGGTCATCTCGTCGCGGGTGGCCAGCTGATCCACCAGACCGTTGTCGAGGGCGTAGTTGGCGGCATTGCCACCGGCCTTGCGCAGCAGCTCGAGGAAGCGCTCCTTGCCCGGTGCGACCGCATCGGGTTCGATCTCCCGCTGCTCGGCGACATCAGCCACATAGGATTGCCACAGCTGATCCAGCCAGCGCTGGTTCGCCTCTTTGCTCTCGGGGGACATCTCGTCGCGGGTATAGGGTTCGACGAAGGATTTGTAGGTACCGACCTTGAACACGTGCGGGGTGATATTGAGCTTCTCCAGCGCCGACTTGAAGTAGGTCTGGTAGACGCCAAGCCCCTCGATCACCACGGCGCCGCTCTGGTTGAGCAGCACGTGATCGGCGTGGGCCGCCAGCAGGTATTGCCCCTGAGTGTAGAAGTCAGCCATGGCGATCACCGGTTTGCCGCTCTCCCGGAAGGAGTCGATGGCGCTCGCCACCTCCTGCAGTTTGGTGAAGTTGGCTCCCTGCAGCCCTTGCGGCTTGATCACCAGAGCCTTGATGCGCTCGTCATCCTTGGCACTCTTGATGGCCCACAGCAGGTCGGAGAGAACGATCTCGCTCGGCTGCTCGTCGCTGCTGTCCATCTGGCGCAGCAGTTGTACGGTGGGATCTGTCTGGGAGCGTTGCTCCACCAGCACGCCGTTGAGATTGAGGGTCAGCGCGCCTTCGATGGGCGCCTTGGGAGCCTCTTTCTGGCTGACGCTGAAGACGATGACCAGCACTACGATGAGAAACAACAGATTGACCAGCATCAGCCGGGTGAAATTGAGCAGGCGCCACAGGCTGCGGAACAACCAACCCAGACCTTTGAAAATAGACATAGTCGCGTTATCGCCCTGTTAATGGGTAGAGAAGAGCCATTATTAACCAGTTGCGGGCGAAATTGCCATTTCCGACTGGCGGATCCCGTCTATCTTCGTTCAGGGCACGGTTGTTCGCTGAAAATTTGTCCAAACATTTGTTTGAAAAAGAATTTTCGATTCTTTACTCTAGCCTCAGTTTGATAACAAAAAATTAACTGGAGGCATCGTGAGCCGCTATCCGACCCTGCTGACCCCGCTCGACCTTGGTTTTACCCAGCTGCGCAACCGCGTGTTGATGGGCTCCATGCATACCGGCCTCGAAGAGGAGAAGGGCGGTTTTGACAAGCTGGCCGCCTTTTATGCCGAGCGCGCCCGTGGTGGCGTTGGCCTTATCGTCACCGGCGGCATTGCCCCCAATCTGCGCGGTCGGCTGGTGCCTCACGGCTCTCAGCTGAGCTTTCCTTGGCAGGTGAGCAAGCACAAGAAGGTGACCAGCGCCGTGCATCAGGAGGGAGGCAAGATAGCGCTGCAGATCCTCCATGCCGGTCGTTACGCCTATCATCCGTTCAGTCTGGCGCCGAGCGCCCTCAAGGCTCCCATCTCCCCATTCAAACCGCGCGCCATGAGCGAACGGCAGATCCGCGGCACCATTCGCGACTTCGCGGCTACAGCAGCGCTGGCCAAGGCGGCCGGTTATGACGGCGTCGAGGTGATGGGCTCGGAAGGCTATCTCATCAACCAGTTCATCTGCGAGCGCACCAACAAACGTACCGACGGCTGGGGCGGCAGCAGCGAAAACCGGATGCGCTTCCCGGTGGAGATTGTCCGCGCCATTCGCGAGCGGGTCGGCACCGACTTCATCATTATCTTCCGCCTCTCCATGCTGGATCTGGTGGAGCAGGGCTCGACCCTGGAAGAGGTAATCGCCCTTGGCAAAGCGCTGGAAGCGGTGGGGGTGACCCTGATCAACACCGGCATCGGTTGGCACGAAGCGCGTATTCCCACCATCGCCACCAGCGTGCCGCGCGGCGCCTTTAGCTGGGTGACCGCCGAGCTGAAAAAACACCTCAAGGTGCCCCTCATTACCACCAACCGTATCAACACCCCGGAGGTGGCCGAGCGGATTCTGGCGGGCGGCGAGGCGGATATGGTTTCCATGGCGCGCCCCTTCCTGGCTGATCCCGAATTTGTCATCAAGGCGGCCGAGAATCGGGCGGACGAGATCAACACCTGCATCGCCTGCAATCAAGCCTGCCTCGACCATGTGTTCAAGCAGAAGCGCGCCTCCTGTCTGGTCAATCCCCGCGCCTGTTTCGAGACCGAGCTGACCTTTGGCCGCGTGCCCCAGCCCAAAAAGCTGGCGGTGGTGGGGGCGGGCCCCGCCGGGCTGGCGTTTGCCTGCTACGCTGCCGAGCGCGGTCATCAGGTGAGCCTGTTCGATCAGGCCAGCGAAATCGGCGGCCAGTTCAACTTCGCCAAGCAGATCCCGGGTAAGGAGGAGTTTCACGAGACTCTGCGCTATTTCGCCAAACGGCTGGAGAAGTGCGGTGTCGAGCTTTACCTTGGTCAGCGCCAGAGTGCCGAGAGCCTACTCGGCGGCGGTTTTGACGAGGTGATCCTTGCTACCGGTATCCGTCCGCGCACCCCCAATATCCCGGGGATCGAGCATCCCAAGGTATTGAACTACCTCGATGTATTGCGGGATCACAAGCCGGTCGGCCAGAAGGTGGCGGTGATCGGTGCCGGCGGCATCGGTTTCGATGTGGCTGAGTATCTGGTAGAGAAGAAGGTGGAGATGGATGCCGATGGGCACCGTGATCACTGGCTCAAGGAGTGGGGCATCGACAAACAGCTTGGCGAGCGCGGTGGCCTCACGGCTCCTGAAATCGACGCCCCCGAGCGCCAGATCTGGCTGCTCCAGCGCAAGGAGAGCAAGGTGGGTGATGGCCTTGGCAAGACCACCGGCTGGATCCACCGTACCGTGCTCAAGAACCGCAAGGTGCAGATGCTCTCCGGGGTCCAATATCTGGGGATCGATGACGAGGGCTTGCATATTCAAGTGGGCGAGACCAAGCAGTGTCTGCCGGTGGATCAGGTGATCGTCTGCGCCGGGCAGGAGCCCCTTAAAGAGCTACAGGCCGGGTTGCAGGCGGCAGGCAAGCCGGTGCATATCATCGGTGGAGCCGACGTGGCTGCCGAGCTGGATGCCAAACGCGCCATCCGGCAAGGGGCCGAGCTGGCAGCCGTCATCTAGCCAGCGGCGCCTTCTTGCCCTTTATTGTGCGATAAACCCCTGAGCCTCAGGGGTTTTCTTCATTCGGCGCTGTGCTAAGGTAGCGCCATCATTGCCCCAGAGAAGGAATTGCCCATGGATGCCCTCACCCTGTTGCTCAATCGCCACTCCTGTGGCCGTCTCGCCGATCCCGCTCCGAGCGGTGAGGTGCTCGACAATATCCTCAAGGCGGGCTTGCGCGCGCCGGATCACGGCACCCTGACTCCCTGGCAGTTCATTCTGTTCGAAGGGGAGGGGCGCGAGCGGCTGGGCAAACTGCTGGCCGAGGCGGCCCGTGCCCGCGGTGAAGATGAAGAGAGCATCAAGAAGTGCAGCGAGGCACCGCTGCGGGCACCGCTGGTCATCGCGGTGGCAACCCGTTATCAGGATCACCCCAAGGTGCCGAAACTGGAGCAGGAGCTCTCTGCCGGTTGTGCCCTGATGGCGATGCAGATGGCAGCGCAGGCACAGGGCTTCAACGGTATCTGGCGCTCCGGCTGGTTTATCTTCGATGAGCAGATCAACAAAGGATTGGGACTGGCGGCAGAGGATCAGCTGGTGGGTTTCCTCTATCTCGGTACTCCCATGCTGGAAGCACGCAAACTGCGCGAGCTGCCGCTCGATGAGTTTGTCCGCCGTTTCTGACTTTTCGCCACGTTGCGGTTGAGAGAAGCAAAGCCTCGAGAAATCGGGGCTTTTCTGTTTAACCGTGAATAGTAACCAGAGAAATTGGGGAAAATAAATGGGTCAAAGAGGCTTCGCGCGCCATAGCAGGTAATTATTTAAATAGTGCGATGTACCTCGCAATCCTGTTGTATTTTACTATGTAAAACGTTTGCGTGTTCGCTAATATCTCCCTGCCAGTTTAGAAGGGCACTCCTTCTAATTTTTCTGCGATGAGAGTCGCAATTCCGTAGCACCTTTTAACAGCCCAACGTCTTCGTGACATTGGGCTTTATTTTTTATGGGGTGTCGGGGCTGTTGTGAACTGATGGCGGCATCAAGATGCAGCCCGGTTGGCAGCCTTATGCCCTGTTTTTGGCTGGCAGGATCCGGGCAGGGTTGCCGACTACCCGAGCACCGGCCGGTACATCTTTGGTGACTACGGCACCCGCGCCGACGATCGCCTCCCGCCCTATGGTGACGCTGGGCAGCAAGATGGCACCGCCCCCAATCCAGACCTTATCTTCAATGGTGACCGGCAGCGCCGTCTCTGTTCCCTGAATCCGTTCGTCGGCCTCCAGTGCATGGGCTGCGGTATAGATCTGCACGTTTGGTCCAATCATCACATGGGCGCCGATGTGGATGGGGGCATTGTCCAGCAGGGTCGCCCCCATATTGATGTAGGAGTCCTTGCCCAGGTGGATGTGGCGGCCATAGGTACAGTAGAGGGGCGGGCAGATAAAGGCGTTCTCTGCCAGTTCGCCAATCAGCTCCGCCAGTAGTGCCCGCTGCTCAGCCTCATCTTCCGCCTGATTGAAACGGCGATAGCGCCGTGCCGCCTCCCGGCGCAGCTGGGCCAACTCGGGTGCCATGCAGTTGTACGGTTGGCTGCTGATCATCTTCTGGTATTCGCTCATGGCAGGGCCTCAATGATGTGGAAGAACGATGTTAATCCCTCATTGGCCAGAGAAGCGTGAACCGTCCCCCAGAGTGGGAAAAGGGAGAAACAACAAGAGCACCCTCGGGTGCTCTTGTTTGATAGCGACAATAGCTTGCAACCTTAGTTGCTGCCCGCAGTTAGCCGTGCTTGCGGCCGGAGAGGCGGCACCACTCCTCCTTGACGGCTGTCGGATCCATCTCGAACCACTGGCCGTAGATGGTTTCCAGCTCCGGGGCCTGGCTTTCCAGCACGCCGGAGAGGGCCATCAGGCTGCCCGGCTTGCCGTGGCCGGCGATAAGTGGAGCCAGTTCGCGCAGCGGGCCGGCCAGGATGTTGGCGACCACCACGTCCGCTTCGACATCTTGCGGCTGGTCGGCCGGCAGATAGAGCTCAATCTGGTCGGCGACGCCATTGCGCGCGGCGTTGTCGCGGCTGGCCTGGATAGCTTGCGGGTCGATGTCGATGCCGATGACGCGGGCGGCACCCAGTTTCAGGGCTGCGATGCCGAGAATGCCGGAGCCGCAACCAAAGTCGACCACGGTTTTACCGGTCAGATCGAGGCCGTCCAGCCACTGCAGGCAAAGCGCGGTGGTGGGGTGGGTACCGGTACCGAAGGCCAGACCCGGATCCAGCATGACGTTGACTGCATCGGGGTTCGGCACATCGCGCCAGCTCGGGCAGATCCAGAGGCGCTCGCCAAACTGCATCGGGTGGAAGTGATCCATCCACTCGCGCACCCAGTCCTTGTCCTCCAGTTGCTCGACCTTGTAGCCGATATTTTCGCCGAAGATCTGCTGGAAGAAGGCGATAGTGGGGGCCGGATCGGTTTCGGCATCGAACAGACCCATCACTTCGGTCTCGCCCCAGAGCGGGGTTTCACCGGGCATGGGTTCATAGACGGGCACATCCTTGGCATCCATAAAGGTCACCGCCTGGGCTCCACGCCCCAGCAGCATGTTGCTCACCTTGTCTGCGGTCTTGGCAGTGGCGTTGATTCGAATTTGTATCCAGGGCATGGCGTCGACTCTTCATAAATGTGAAACCGCGAGATTCTACCATCATGGGGCAGTGCTGTCGTGGTTTGCCCATGACGTGGAGGGATTCGGGGGCTTTTGCCGGATTGGCACGGTTCCTGTATTGCTCTATGCAGGCGAAGACGACCGGTTTTCGCTGAACGCTTTGCTCAAGTTCCGTCATCTTTCACTGCCACCCTCGGGTGGCATTTTTTTATCTGCACTTGTTTGCCTGGTAAACAGTCTGCCAGACAAAAAAAGAGCAAGGTCGGCACCTTGCTCAAGGACGGGCTGACGCCGTTTTGGCGCATTCATGCTGCTGTTGGCACGCCAGATGCAAAGACTAATATGTCCTGCATAAGGATATGTGTGTGATTGTTACCCCAATGTTCAGGTATTCAGGCCATTTCTCGCGAAATGGCCTCTTTTTTGGCTGATTGTCGGACGTTGGCCTGCCACAGGCTGTCATGAGTGCCGCTGATTGTGCCCGTTTGGGGCATCTCCTTGGTGAACTTATCCCATCATGGTGCGTTGGAGGGCTTAGTTGGCAAAGCCGCACATGTCGATCACCAGCTTGCCTACCATGCGTCCCGCTTCCACCTCGGCATGGGCCTGAGCCAGCGTGACCGGGTTCAGTGACGGGATGGTTCTGGTCAGAGTGGTCTGCAGTACTCCTTCATCGACCAGTGCCGCCACCCGGCCGAGCAGGCGGTGCTGCTCGATCATGTCCGGCGTCTGGAACAGGGAGCGGGTGAACATGAACTCCTGGCTGAAGGTGACGCTCTTGCTCTTGAGCAGAGAGAGAGCCCACGGCTCGCTCGATTCGGCGATGGTGCAGATATGGCCAAACGGGCGGATCAGCCCTGCCATGGTGGCCCAGTGCTCGGCGGTGGCGTTGGTGCAGAAGATGGCATCGACCTGAGTGATGCCAAGGGCGGTCAGCTCCTCCTGCAACTTGTGGTGGTTCACGACCTGATGGGCCCCCATCTCGAGGCACCACTCGCGGCTCTCGGGGCGGGAAGCGGTAGCAATCACCTCCATACCGGTGAGCTGGCGGGCCAGCTGGATGGCGATGGAGCCCACGCCACCGGCGCCGCCGATGATCAGCAGTTTGCCACGGCTTTCGCGGGTAAGAGCGAAGCGCTCGAACAGGGTCTCCCAGGCGGTGATGGCGGTCAGCGGCAGGGCGGCGGCCTCCACATCGCTCAAGCTGGTGGGGGCGATCGCGGCGATGCGCTCATCCACCAGTTGCAGGGCGCTGTTGCTGCCCGGGCGGCTGATATCGCCGGCATACCAGACTCGGTCGCCCGCCTTGAACAGGGTCACTTCGCTGCCGGTGGCGATCACTTCCCCCACCGCATCCCAACCCAGTACCCGGGGTGAGCTTTCAATTTTGGCCTTGGGGGAGCGCACCTTGGTATCTACCGGATTGACGGAGGTGGCGGTGACCCGCACCAGCAGATCCCGCGGGCCCGGAACCGGATCGGGCAGGTTGGCGGCGATGAAGCAGTCGGGGTGGTCGCTTGGCAGATAGTGAGTCAGGGCAATGGCTTTCATGGTTTTTCCTTTCAAATCGCTGTGTTCGGGATTGCCACTCACTCTAGTCTGGTTGATTATCAAGATTAAGATGGGTAATCGGTAAAGACTGTTTGAATATATGAACAATGTCGATCTGGAGTTGATGGGACTGTTTGCCACCGTGGTGGAGCAGGGAAGCTTTACCCGGGCCGCCGAGCTGCTTGGTATGCCCAAGTCATCGGTGAGCCAGAAGATCTCGCGGCTCGAATCCCAGCTCGGGGTGCGGCTGTTGCAGCGCACCACCCGCAGGTTGAGCCTGACCCCGCAGGGGGAGCTCTATGTGGAGCACTGTCAGGGGCTACTGGCACTGGCCCGCAGCGCCAATCTGGCGATGGCACGGCTGCGCTCGGCCCCGGCGGGGCGGGTGCGGATCACCGCCCCCGAGGCGACCGGCACCCTGCTGCTTGGCAGGATCCTCGCCGAGTTTCGCGCTCTCTATCCCGAAGTGGTGCTGGAGTTGACCCTGAGTGACGAACAGCTCGATCTGGTGGGGGAGGGTTACGATCTGGCGCTGCGGGCGGCGCCGCTGAAAGACTCCAGCCTCATCTGTCGGCGTATCGGTGAGGTGGCACGCCATCTGGTGGCCGCACCTGCCTATCTGGCGGCCCACGGCATGCCGCAACAGCTGAGCGAGCTGGGCCGCTATGCCTGTCTGGTGCACTCGGCCATGCCGGTGTGGCCATTGCAGGAGGGTGGCTGGCGGCCGCAGGGGGCCTGTGTCAGCAACAGCTTGCTGGCGCTGCGGGAGATGGCGCTTCATGACGGGGGGATTGCCCTGTTGCCCCACCATGTCTGTGAAGGGGATTTGGCGGCGGGGCGGCTGCAGAAGGTGTTGCCGGATCAGCCCATTCCGGCCAACCCGTTTTACCTTATCTATCCGAGTCGGGAGCATCTGGCTCCCGCCCTGCGCACCCTGATGGATTTCTTGGCCGAGCGGTTGCCGTTTGCCTGAGTTACCAGCTGCTCTGGCTGGCCGACTCCTGATTTGGTTTGAGGCCGAGCGGGACCGACTGGCGCTCCGCCAGCATGCGGATCTGCCCTTCAATCAGGCTGGCGCTGGGGCCCAGCACCAGCACCAGCTGGTGGTCGTTGAGCTGGATCCAGGAGAGGCAGCCCAGGCCCAGCAGGCGGGATTCATCCACCAGTGAAATATCGCGTACCCGCAGGCTGAGGCGGGTGATACAGACACTCATCGCCACCAGATTGTCCATCCCACCCAGCACCTTGAGGTACTGGATCGCCAGCATCTGCGGGTCTGAGGGGGCAACGCTGGCAAGGCGCGGATGCTCCACCGCGATGGGCTTGCTCGGCATGCTGAGGGGCGCGCGCTCCAGCAGTTGATAGAACAGCAGGGTGTAGGCAACGAAGAACAGGATACCGACCGGAATGAGCCAGAAGCTGTGCTCCCCTGCCTGATAGCTCAGCACCAGATCCAGCAGGCCGGCGGAGAAGTAGCTGCCCACCTTGATCCCCAGCCCGCTACAGACAGCGAGCGACAGTCCGGTCAGCAGGGCGTGGGCGAGAAACAGCCAGGGGGCGGTAAAGGCGAACAGAAATTCGATAGGCTCTGTGATCCCCACCAGTGCCGAGGTGAGCGCCAGGGTGAGCAGCAGCCCGCCCTGTGGCAGCCGCTGCATCCGCTGGCGGTGCAGCCAGATTGCAAAACAGGCGCCCGGCAGGCCGAACATGATGATGGGGTAAAGACCGGCCACATACCCTTCATGAAGGGGTTGGGCGGTGGCCAGCGCCTGCAGGTTGCTCTCGCCAAGGCCGATGACGCTGCCCAATACCTGATGGAGCCCGAGCGGGATCAGCAGTCGGTTGAGGGTGCCGTAGCAGAAGGCGCCAAACGGCGTGGTGAGCAGCTCGGAGGTGAGCAGGGTCAGCCCGCGCTCCAGTGGCGGCCACAGCAGCGAGAGGGGGATGGCGATCAGCAGGCAGGCCAAGGCCGACACCAGCAGGCTGGGAAACTCCCCCTTGGCGATCTGCAGCCAGCGGGGCAGGGTTTGCTGGTGTACCCAGGGGTAGATGATGGCGGTGGTGAGCCCCGCCAGCAGGCCGCAGATCATGTCGGCGTGCAGGTTGGGGGCCAGCGTATTGAAGGCGGTGCTGAGCAGCAGGAAGTTGACCGCACCCGCCAGCGTCTGTCCGCCCAGCTCTTGCCGACTCAGGCCAAAGGCGATCGCCACCGCATAGATAAGCGGCATCTGGCTGAAGATCGCCTGACCGGTGAGGGAGAGCACCGCCAAATCGAGCACGTCGGGTTGCCCAAGCCGGTAGATCAACGCCGCCATCGGCAGGATGGAGACGGGCAGCAGCAGGGCATAACCGAGCCGCTGCAGGGCTTGAGTAACGACTTGTCGAGTGGCTTTAACGGGCATACAGCGGCTACGTTCTGTGACTTGGCGCACAGTTTAACCGGAAAACACCTATTTGGGGATAGTTTTGGAACCCCTAATTTATATTTTTATTATTTCTGCCCGAAAAGCTCGCGCACTTCCCGCGATGGCGGTGCCGTCAGCAGGCTGACCGTGATAAAGACCACCAGCGCCAGTGTAAGGCTTGGCACGATGGCGTGCAGGCCAGCCAGCTTGATCCCCCACTGACTGAGTACCCCATAGCTGACGATGCCGCTGACCATGCTGGCCAGTGCGCCCGGGCCGTTGGCCCGCGACCAGTAGAGGCCGAGCACCAGCGGCCAGAGGAACACCGCCTGCAGGCCGCCAAAGGCGAGCAGGTTGAGCCAGATGATCATCTCGGGCGGTTGCAGCGCCGCCAGCAGCACCAGGGTGCCGAGGATCAGGGTGCAGAGCAGGGAGAGGCGGGGGATGCGCACCTCCAGCTTCTCCTGCTTTGGACTCAGATAGTTGAGGTAGAGATCCTTCACCAGAGTGGCGGAAGCCTGGATCAGCTGGGAGTCGATGGTGGACATGATGGCCGCCATCGGCGCTGCCAGAAAGACCCCGGCCAGCCAGGGGGGCAGCACTTCCATCATCAGGGAGGGCATGATCTTGTCCGGGCTGTCCATGCCCGGCAGGATGGCGCGGCCAAGGGCGCCCGCCAGATGCATGCCGAACATCAGCAGGGCGCTGACTACTGTGCCGATCAGAATGCCGCGATGGAGCGCCTTGCTGTCGCGATAGCCAAAGCAGCGCAGCGCCGAGTGGGGCAGCCCCACCACCCCGACACAGACCAGGATCCAGAAGCTCAGCATAAAGGGCTGGGTCAGCATGTCGCCAGCCCCTTGCGGGCTTACCAGTTTGGGATCGATCTCCCTGAGCTGGTGGATGAGGTTCGGCAGGCCGTCACCGGCAATCAGAATTCCCGCCAGCAAGGCGCCGGTGCCGATCAGCATGATGATCCCTTGCAGGGCATCGGTCATCACCACCGCGCGAAAGCCGCCGATGATGGTGTAGAGCAGCACACAGCTGGCAAACAGCATCAACCCCTGCTGGTAGGAGAGGCCGGTGGCGGTCTCCAGCAGGCGAGCGCCGCCGATAAACTGCACCACCATGGTTGCGATAAAGGCGAGGATGATAGTAATGGAGCCGAGGATCACCACCGCCTTGCTCTGGTAGCGGGCCCACAGCATGTCGTTGATGGTCACCGCATTGACCCGGCGGGCGATGATGGCGAACTTCTTGCCAAGCACCCCCAGAGTGAGCCAGACGGTGGGCAGCTGGATCATCGCCAGCAACACCCAGCCCAGACCGATCTTGTAGGCCGCGCCCGGCCCACCGATAAAGGAGGAGGCCGAGGTGTAGGTAGCCACTAGCGTCATCGCCAGCACCAGCCCGCCCATGCTGCGGTTGCCGATGAAGTACTCCTGCACGAAGTTGCCTTCTGCGCGATGGCGGCTGGCCCAGAAACCCACCCCCAGCACCAGCACCAGATAGATGACGAGCGGCAGCATCAACTCAAGATTCATGGGATGACTCCTTGCCGGAAGGGGAGTGGGTATCGAGGGGGATCTCCACAAACAGCCGGTTCACCATCAGGGCGCAGAGCAGAATGAACAGCAGCGGCATCACCATGCAGCTGAGCAGGAACCACAACGGCAGCCCCCACAACTCCAGCTGGAGCGGGATAAAATAGGCGGTGCCATACCAGGCAAAGAAGTAGAGCAGGGTCAGCAGCAGGCAGAAAGCTGCTTCCCGGCGGGCGAGAGCAAAACGGTTCACCTTGGCCTCCGACAAATTTGAGGGGCGCAAGGATAACAAAAAAGGGCCATGTCGCCATGGCCCTTTTTCAGCAGAGGCTCCTTGCGGAGCAGACTTCCACCGGAAGTCCGGTCTCTATCAGCGATCCTTACAGACCTAACTTCTTGTGCAGGTAGTGGATATTGGTGCCACCGTGCTGGAAGTTTTCGTCTTTCATGATCTCTTTTTGCAACGGTACGTTGGTCTTGATCCCTTCCACCACCAGCTCGTCCAGCGCATGGCGCATGCGGGCGATGGCAATGTCACGATTCTCGCCGTAGCAGATCAGCTTGCCGATCATCGAATCGTAGTGGGGCGGTACCTTGTAACCGGCATAGATGTGGGAGTCCCAACGCACGCCCAGACCACCCGGCGCGTGGAAGCGCTGCACCAGACCCGGAGAGGGCATGAAGGTGGCCGGATCTTCGGCGTTGATCCGGCACTCGATGGCATGGCCACGGATGCGGATATCCTGTTGGGTGATCGACAGGGGCTGACCGGCGGCGATGCGCAGCTGCTCCTTGATCAGATCGATACCGGTGACCATCTCGGTGACCGGATGCTCAACCTGAATACGGGTGTTCATTTCGATGAAATAGAACTCGCCGTTCTCGTACAGGAACTCGAAAGTACCCGCACCGCGGTAACCGATCTCGATACAGGCGCGCACGCAGCGCTCACCGATGAACTTGCGCATTTCGGCAGTGATGCCGGGCGCCGGCGCCTCTTCCACCACTTTCTGGTGGCGACGCTGCATGGAGCAGTCACGCTCGCCCAGATAGAGGGCGTTGCCCTGGCCGTCTGCCAACACCTGAATTTCGATGTGGCGCGGGTTTTCCAGGTACTTCTCCATGTAGACCATGTCGTTCTTGAAGAACTGGCCTGCTTCGGATTTGGTCAGCGCGATGGCGCCCGCCAGTTCCGCTTCATTGCGCACCACGCGCATACCGCGACCACCACCGCCACCGGCGGCCTTGATGATCACCGGATAGCCGATGCGCTTGGCAATGGCAGCGTTGTGCTTGGCGTCGTTGTCGACGGGACCGTCAGAGCCCGGTACACACGGTACGCCCGCTTTCTTCATCGCTTCGATGGCGGAGACCTTGTCACCCATCAGGCGAATGGTCTCGGCGCGCGGGCCGATGAAGATGAAGCCGGATTTTTCGACCACTTCGGCGAAATCGGCGTTCTCGGAGAGGAAGCCGTAACCCGGGTGGATGGCCACGGCACCGGTTACCTCGGCGGCGGCGATGATGGCCGGGACGTTGAGGTAGGATTCAGTACTGGCCGGTCTGCCGATACAGATGGATTCGTCGGCCAGCAGCACATGTTTGAGCTCCCGGTCGGCGGTGGAGTGAACGGCCACTGTCTTGATCCCGAGCTCTTTACAGGCGCGCAGGATCCGCAGGGCAATTTCACCGCGGTTGGCGATGACTACTTTGTCCAACATGGGTGGCGATTTCCCTTATTCGATGATGAACAGCGGCTCGTCAAATTCGACGGCCTGACCATTTTCAACCAGGATCGCTTTGATCACACCGGCCTTGTCAGACTCGATTTGGTTCATCATTTTCATGGCTTCGACGATGCACAGGGTGTCGCCGACATTGACTTGCTGACCCACTTCCGCGAACGGCTTGGCATCCGGGCTGGAGGAGCGGTAGAAGGAGCCAACCATCGGGGAGCGCATCAGGTGACCGCTCGGGGCGGCATCTGCGGCTGGTGCGGCGGCAACCGGGGCGGCAGCGGCAGGTGCGGCAACCGGAGCGGCTTGCTGCATCATCATCTGCGGCATGGCGGTGGTCACCTGACCGGAGAAGTTGCGGCTGATGCGAACGGACTCTTCACCTTCGGAGATCTCCAGTTCGGCGATGCCGGACTCTTCAACCAGTTCAATCAGCTTCTTGATTTTGCGGATATCCATTAGCATTCTCTTTCTTCTTTATCTGATCAGTGATTATCAAGCCGCGCGCAGATGGTGCACGGCCGCGGTTAAAGCGAATTGGTAGCCATCGGCCCCCAGACCACAAATGACCCCTTTGGCGACATCAGACAGATAGGAGTGATGACGGAACGGCTCCCTGGCATGGACGTTTGACAGGTGAACCTCGATAAAAGGGATGGCGACACCCAGCAGCGCATCGCGAATGGCGACGCTGGTGTGGGTGAAGGCGGCTGGATTGATGATGATAAAATCCACCTGGCCCATGGCCTGATGGATGCGGCCGACCAACTCATGTTCGGCATTGGATTGCAGATGTTCCAGAGTGACACCGAGTTCGCTGGCGTTAAGCTTCAGATCGGCGACGATCTCATCAAGCGTCTTGCTGCCGTAGATACCCGGTTCCCGTTTGCCCAGCAGATTCAGGTTTGGTCCGTTGAGCAGGAGAATTCGGTGATTTTGCGACATATTGAGTACATCCTCGATGATAATGCTGCTATCTATCAGCTATCTTGTGGACTACCAGAAATCTAGCCATTTTCTGCGCAAATCGGTGTGCCCTGGCACACAGATTTCGCAATTATATTGATTTCGTGAAAATTAGCAGCATTTTACTGGTCTAATCTCTACATCTGGCTATTTATTGCACGTTTCGACCTGCGATACTTCGTCGCTGCCACCTTGCTGTTTGCTGGCAGATAAGAAACGACAAAGCCGGCACAGGGCCGGCTTTGTTGAGCAACAAACGAAGCGGGATCAGGCTGCTTCCGACTTCTCGCGGATGAGTTTGTCTACTACCCCCGGATCCGCCAGGGTGGAGATATCCCCCAGGCTGTCGGTCTCGCCGGTGGCGATCTTGCGCAAGATGCGGCGCATGATCTTGCCGGAACGGGTCTTCGGCAGCCCCTCCGCCCAGTGGATCACGTCCGGCGTAGCGATGGCGCCAATCTCCTTGCGCACCCACTCCTTCACCTCTTTGTGCAGCTCGCGGCTCGGCTCTTCCCCGGCGATCAGGGTGACATAGGCATAGATACCCTGACCCTTGATCTCGTGAGGAACCCCCACCACCGCGGCTTCAGCGATCTTGGGATGGGCCACCAGCGCCGATTCAATTTCGGCGGTACCCATGCGGTGGCCGGAGACGTTCAGTACATCATCCACCCGACCGGTGATCCAGTAGTAG
>NZ_JBFODN010000188.1:0-38843 GCF_040908345.1 Aeromonas sp. R3-1 | reverse complement strand
ATGCTGGAGCGTTACGGAAAAGGCGTAAATATCAAAGCATGTTTGCATGAGGCGCTGGGGCGCCCTATGCAACACGTAATTGGGACATAGCCTTCGATAAAGGCACCAATTACTTTCTCGTGGAGCTCAATGGAACGAGAGAAGCAGATGGTTTTGCGAGCCAATCGCTTGATGCGCGTTCTGAGCGTCAGGTTGTTACGCTCGATACGCTGGGTGAATATCTTCCCGGTCAGATGCATCTCGCTCGGCACCTCTCTGGCATAGCCTCCCCAGTCATCACTGGTGATAAAGCCTATCTGGAACGGAGAAAGCAGGCTCAGCAACCGACGGCATGTCTCATCGTTGCGTGGGCCAAAGGTATATGCCACGACTCGTTTTCTCTTGGTATCAAAGGCATACCAAAGCCAATGTCGATGCTGTTTATTGCCAACATAGGCCCATTGCTCATCAAGTTCACAGATAAGCGCCACGTCATCGAGCACCACCTTTTCGGAGGTTACTTGCCTTGGTGTGAGCATTTTAGGGCGCGTATGACGGTGTTGATGTCAATCTTGAGGACGCGAGCAGTATCACGAACACCTGAGCCGTTGAAGGCCATATCAACAATCTTGTCTTTGACGCCAGGCTTGCGGGTTTCATAGGTGTAGGTGAGCTGAAACACGTGCGGACAGACGGGGCAACGATAGCGAAAATGGCTGGCAGGGGTCTTCCCATGGCGATATACGTGGTCAGAGTTGCAGCGAGGGCAGTGAACGGTGATGGATGCCATGAAGCTATGAGTCTCAAAGGCACCCATCATACCAGCTCAACCGTTCGGAGGCATCACCAAAACAAAGTAAAAGACTCGGCTATTGACTAAGTTGATAGAAGGCGAAGCATAAAACAGCGTCAGTTTGATACGACAACATCGCATGGGACCCGGATCATGGACAGAGCGCAGGGCGCAGCCCCCTTTTCATTGCAAGTGGATCTAAGGCAGGTGGTGTATGCCCTGTCAGCCTCGCTGGATCTGGTGGGCATTGGCGATGTGGCCCACGGTAAACGGGTCGGGATTATGGCTGCCGAGTGCAGCCGGGAGCTGGGGATGAGTGAGGCCGAACGCTGTCTGCTGTTCGAGTTGGGGGTGCTGCATGATATCGGTGTCTCCTCGACCATCACCCATCACCATCTGGTCAGCGAGTTCGATTGGGAGTCCTCCCAGCGCCACTGCGAGGTGGGATATCAGCTGCTCAAGGATTTCCGTTTGCTGGCCCCACTGGCCCTGCCTATCCGTTATCACCACACCCACTGGCACCTGCTGCGCGAGATGGCTGATGTGGACCCCAATGTAGCCCGTCAGGCCAACCTTATCTTTCTGGTGGATCGCTGCGATGCGTTGGCGGCGCCCTACTATGGCGATGGTTCATTGTTGATGCATACCAACGAGATCCGCGCACGCCTGCAGGATTTCCGTGAGGAGTTCTTTGCCCCCGAGCTGGTAGATGCCTTCCTCAAGGCGTCTCGCTCTGAGGCATTCTGGCTGCAGCTGGAAGCGCGCTCCATCAATGATTACATGCTGGAGATGCTGCAGGTGCGGGAGCCTTGCCTGACCTTCAACGGGGAGCTAAAAGCGCTGGCGCAGATCTTCTCCGGCATTGTCGACGCCAAAAGCCCATTCACGATGACGCATTCACTCGGTGTGAGCAGGTTGTCTCGGGCATTGGCCGAGCAGATGGGAGTCAGTGCCATCCATTGTGACATGCTGGAGATCGCCGGTTTGCTGCATGATCTGGGTAAGCTCAGGGTGCCGGACGAGACCCTCGACAAGCCTGCCTGCCTGACGAAAGAGGAGCGGGCCATCATCAATACCCACAGCTTCGAGACTTACCAGATCCTGCGTCATATCGAAGGGTTTGAGGAGATTGCCTGTTGGGCGGCCTATCACCATGAGGAGCCTGATGGGGAGGGCTATCCGTTCCACCTGCCGGCATCCGCCATGGCGCTTGAAGCGCGGATCTTGCGGGTCGCTGATATTTTTCAGGCAATGGTGCAGGACAGACCTTATCGGCGCGGCCTGCCTGCCCGTGACGCATTGACCTTTATGCAGCAACTGGCGGATCAGGGGCGGGTCGATCCCGCTGTGGTAGCGGTGCTGGCCGATCACCTGCCGCAGATGATGATGGCAGCCATTCCGGATCGCGAGCCGGATCATGCCATCAATTGAGGGAGAGGCTGGCCGCTGACTCATACCGCCGCGAGCCAGCTATGCTTGGAACAAGCCGAGCATGGTGCCGGTACCGGCGCACAAGACGCCAGCTTGATGGACTACCGTAGGGGAGCAGATATGGAATCGCTAAAAGCCAAGGATTATATGCAGAGCAGACCCATCACCTTCACTGCCGACATGATGGTGCAAGCTGCGGTCGAGAAATTTCTGAACAGTCATCAGCTCGGTGGCCCGGTGGTGGATGGGCAGGGCCATCTGATTGGCTGGATCTCCGAGCAGGATTGCATCGCAGTGCTGCTTAAAGAGGCCTATCACTGCGAACAGGTGGCGCAGGTCAAGGATGTGATGCGCAAGGAGGTGTTGTCGGTGGGGCCAGATACCAGCATTTTGAGCCTGGCGGAGATGATGATGGGGCAAAAGCCGAAAATCTATCCGGTAGTGGAGGAGGGGCGTCTGCTCGGTGTCATCAATCGCCACAACGTCATGCAGGCCATTCACGCCCAGCTCACCACCTGTTTTGTCCATCACTCCCACGGTTAACCCTGTTTTTCTCTCTCCCAAGGCAAGCTTCGGCTTGCCTTGGCTATTTCATATGCTGCCATTTATTCATGTTATGCCATCTTACAAGGATTGTTCTGTCATGTTTGGGGATTGGCCAATCTCTCTGTCTTCCCATATATAACGCTACGTTATGGCTTGCACCGTTCCCGCTCGCTCTTTAGGATCGCTCCCAGCTTATCGATATGGCCCCTCTGGGCACCTATTTAAGGAATTCGTACCTTGTCTCTCTCTATCGAGGCGCTGCGCCGCCGTCTCTCTGCCTGCATGAACCTCGACGCCCGTCGCCTTTCCAGCCGTCTGCACGGGGTCAAGAAGCTGCCTGAAGGCAAACAGGCTGCCGTGCTGGAGACCATCGCTGCCGATCTGGATGCCGCGCAAGCGCGCTATCAAACCCGTCTGGCCGGAGTACCCAAGGTGACTTATCCGGACAACCTGCCGGTCAGCCAGAAGCAGGCTGAGATCGCCAAGGCCATTCAAGAACATCAAGTGGTGATCATTGCAGGGGAAACAGGCTCGGGCAAAACCACCCAGATCCCCAAGATCTGTCTGGCGCTCGGGCGCGGGGTGAAGGGCTTTATCGGCCACACCCAGCCACGCCGTTTGGCAGCCCGCACCGTCGCGGCCCGTATTGCCGAGGAGATGGAGTCCGAGCTTGGCCACTACGTGGGTTACAAGGTGCGCTTTACCGATCAGGTGAGCGAGCAGACCCACATCAAGCTGATGACCGACGGTATCCTGCTGGCGGAGATCCAGAATGACCGGATGCTGACCCAGTACGACACCATCATCATCGATGAGGCCCACGAGCGCAGCCTCAATATCGACTTCATCCTGGGCTATCTAAAGCAACTACTGCCCAAGCGCCCCGATCTCAAGGTGATCATCACCTCGGCCACCATCGACCCGCAACGTTTCTCCCGCCATTTCAACAAGGCGCCGGTGATCGAGGTCTCCGGCCGCACTTATCCGGTGGAGGTGCGCTACCGTCCACTTACCAGTGACAAGAGCGAAGGGCTGGAAGAGCGCGACGAACTGCAGGGGATCTTCGATGCGGTGGAAGAGCTGGCCCGCGAAGGGCTCGGGGACATCCTTATCTTCATGAACGGCGAGCGGGAGATCCGCGATACTGCCGATGCCCTGCGCAAACTCAACCTGCGCGACACCGAGGTGCTGCCGCTTTACGCCCGTCTTTCCAACGCCGAGCAGAACAAGGTGTTCCAGCCCCATGCAGGGCGACGCATCGTGCTCGCCACCAACGTGGCTGAGACCTCGCTGACGGTGCCAGGCATTCGCTACGTTATCGATCCGGGCACCGCCCGCATCAGCCGCTACTCCTGGCGCACCAAGGTGCAGCGCCTTCCCATCGAGCCGGTCTCCCAGGCCAGTGCCAACCAGCGTAAAGGGCGCTGCGGCCGGGTGGCGGATGGTATCTGTATCCGCCTCTACTCGGAGGAGGATTTCAATTGCCGTCCCGCCTTTACCGACCCCGAGATCCTGCGTACCAACCTGGCCTCCGTCATCCTGCAGATGCTGGCGCTCGGCCTTGGCAATATGGAGGCGTTTCCCTTCGTCGAGCCACCGGAGTCGCGCCATATCAAGGACGGCCTGACCCTCTTGAAAGAGCTGGAGGCGGTGCGCGAGCTGCCCGCCACCGGCGAGCGCGAAGCCAAGTTGCAGCTGACCGAGACCGGTCGCCAGCTCTCGCGCATCCCCCTTGATCCGCGTTTGGCGAAGATGGTGATCAGCGCGGCGCAGACCGGCTGCCTGAGCGAGGTGATGGTGATCACCGCGGCCCTCAGCATTCAGGATCCCCGCGAGCGGCCCATGGAGAAGAAGCAAGCCGCTGACGAGCAGCACAGACGCTTTGAGGACAAGGATTCCGACTTCCTTGCCTTCGTCAATCTGTGGAATTACCTGAAAGAGCAGCAGGATGCCCTTGGCAGCAACCCGTTCCGCCGCATGTGCCAGAAGGAGTTTCTCTCCTACCTGCGGGTGCGTGAATGGCAGGACATTCACTTCCAGCTGCGTCAGACGGTCAAGGAGCTGGGTTTTAAAGCCAACCATGAACCTGCAGATTTCAAGACGGTGCACTGCGCGCTGCTGACCGGACTCTTGAGCCATATCGGCAACAAGGATCTGGAAAAACCGGAGTTTCTCGGCGCCCGCAACGGCCGCTTCCACCTGTTCCCGGCCTCGGGTCTGTTCAAGAAGCCGCCCAAGTGGGTGATGGCCGCAGAATTGGTGGAAACCTCGCGCCTCTACGCCCGTATCAACGCCAAAATTGAGCCCGAGTGGGTGGAGCCGCTGGCAGGCCACCTCATCAAGCTGCACCACAGCGACCCCCACTGGTCGAAGAAAAACGGCGCCGTAATGGCCAAGGAGAAGGTGACCCTCTATGGCCTGACCCTGGTCAATGAGCGCACCATCAACTTCAGCCGTATCGATCCGGCGCTGTGTCGTGAGCTGTTTATCCGCCGCGCGCTGGTGGAGGGGGATTTCGAGACCCGTCACCGTTTCTTCAGCGATAACCGCAAGCTCTTGGCCGAGGTGGAGGCGCTGGAGCACAAATCCCGTCGGCGCGACATCCTGGTGGATGACGAGGATCTGTTCCGCTTCTACGATGCCCGTTTGCCGGAGGAGGTGATATCAAGCCGTCACTTCGACAAGTGGTGGAAAGAGGCGCAAAAGCGGGATCCCGAGCTGCTCAACTTCGAAAAAGAGATGCTGATGAAGGGGGATGCCGCCCACATCAGCGATCTCGACTACCCCAACTTCTGGCAACAGGGGCGCCTCAAGCTCAAGTTGACCTATCAGTTTGAGCCGGGTGAGGCGGCGGATGGTGTGACCCTGCATATTCCGCTGCCGCTCCTGAATCAGGTGGAGGTTAAGGGGTTTGAGTGGTTGATCCCCGGGCTGCGTCACGAGCTGTTGGTGGCCCTTATCAAGTCGATGCCCAAGCCGATGCGCAAGAACTTTGTGCCCGCGCCGAACTATGCCGATGCGCTGCTCGCCAGCATCAACCCCGAACAGGGGCCGCTACTGGACGAGATGGAGCGCCAGCTGCGCCGCATGACCGGCGTGACCGTGCCCCGAGAGTCCTGGGACTGGGCTGCGGTGCCCGACCACCTGAAACTCACCTTCCGGGTGGTGGATGACAAGCACAAGAAGGTGGCGGAAGGCAAAGATCTGGAAGCCTTGAAAGAGTCGCTGCGCGGCAAGGTGCAGGAGACCCTGTCGCAAGTGGCGGACGATGATATCGAGCAGTCCGGTCTCACTCTGTGGAGCTTTGGCGAGCTGCCGCAAGAGTACAGTCAGAAGCGGGGCGGGTTCGAGGTGAAGGCCTATCCGGCCTTGGTAGACGAGAAGGATTCGGTCGCCATCCAGCTGGTGGAGAGCCCGGTGGTGCAGCAGCAGCTGATGTGGGCCGGTCAGCGTCGGCTGGTACTGCTCAACGTACCATCGCCCATCAAGTATCTGCAGGAGAAGTTGCCCAACAAGGCCAAGCTGGGGCTCTATTTCAACCCGTTTGGCAAGGTGGCGGAGCTGATTGATGACTGTATCGCCTGTGGCTGCGACAAGCTGATCGAGCAACATGGCGGGCTGGCCTGGGACGAGGCCGGTTTCGAGGCGCTCAAGGAGTTTGTCCGTGCCGAGCTCAACGATGCAGTGGTGGAGGTGGCCAAGCAGGTGGAAGCCGTGCTGACCCTCTCCCACGAGATCAAAAAGCGGCTCAAGGGCAAGATGCAGCTCGATACCGCTTTTGCCATGTCGGATATCCAGCAGCAGCTCGGCAACCTTATTCACAAGGGCTTTGTCACCGAGACCGGTTGGCAGCGGTTGCCTGATTTGCTGCGCTATCTGCGCGCCATCGAGCGTCGTCTCGAGAAGCTCGCCATCGATCCCAACCGGGATCGGGTCTACATGCTCAAAGTGCACAGCGTGGAGTCGGAGTACAAGGCGCTGCTGGCCAAGATCCCCAAATCCCAGCTTATTCCCACCGAGGTGGTCAATATCCGCTGGATGATTGAGGAGCTGCGGGTGTCGTTCTTCGCTCAGAATCTGGGGACCCCTTATCCGGTCTCCGATAAACGGGTGCTTAACGCCATCGCTCAGTGCTAAGCTGCTATCTAACTGTTTTAACAGCATGATAGCGGGTGATGAGAAGGGGTCGCCGGTCAGGTAGCCCCTTCAAACCGCAAATCAGGGAGGCAAGGATGCTGGGGATCTGGTTGAGTGTGGCGCAGGTGGTGATCAGCGGTTATCAACCCATCGCGGAACAAACTTGGGTGCAGTTGAACCCGGAATATTACCCGCTGGCGCGCACGCCGCCTGCGATGTTTGTGGCCTGGCGTGGCAATCAGTTTCCGCCGCTGGCCCAAAAGCAAAAGCACGGTCGCTGGCAGATCCTCTTTCCAGCCAGGTTAGTGCCCCCCTTCGATCTGTTCGAGGGGGAGGCGCAGCTCTCCAAAACCTATCTGGCAAGGCTGCGGCGCATCGACGAGATGGCTTACGGGGTCGTCCCCGGGCAGGTTGTTGCGGCTGGTGCAATCGTGCAGCAGGGGAGTGGTTCCCCTGCTTATCACGCGCAACCTATCGCTCCCTTTATTGCCGAGTTCCGCACACCCCAAGACGCGTTTGGTGGTGTTGATATGCCCAGCGACCCCGACGAGAGCGAACCTCTGCTCGCTCAGCTGGGGGTGACCTTTCGCACTGCGGGGATGAGTGGTGCCCAAGGGGATGAGGGAGTAGCGAGCACCGATATGGCGCTCGCCAGCCACACGGCTAGCTTATCCGCAGGCAGTGACGTCATGCTTACCCTCTCGGCTCCTGCGGCCGGCGGTCCACAAACTGTGTGTCATCAGGTCGCCGCAGGGGAGACCCTGTGGCGCATTGCCAACCAGTTATCCAGCGCCCGGGGAGCCGATACCTACAGCTATTTGCTGGCGCTGGTGGCAGAGAATCAGCCGCGGCTTGGCAAGAGCATTCGGGTCAGAACGGGGGAGGGACTCTACTGCCCGCGCGCCGAGACCCTGGCGCGGTTTGATGCTCTGAGCCCAGCCCAGCGTCAGCAGCAATTCGCCCGGTTGGAGCAAGGGCGCTAAATGCAGAGTCGGTACCTTGTATCCGAATTTGGCCCGTGGTAGTATTCGCGCTCGTTTTGCGAGGTGCTGACCGGTCGCAGTTAGCACCATAAATTCATCCAAAAGAGATACATACTATGTCTTTCGTATTCCAAGCTGAAGTCCGTTCTGACCTGGGGAAAGGTGCGAGCCGCCGCCTGCGTCAAGCTGACCAAGTTCCTGCCATCGTTTACGGTGCAGGCAAAGAAGCCCTGTCCATCACTGTTGACCACAAGAAAATGATCCTGGCTCAAGAGAAGCCGGAATTCTATGAGTCTGTACTGACTCTGGTTATCAACGGTGAAGAAGTTAACGTAAAAGTGAAAGCTATCCAGCGTCACCCGGTACGTTACAAGCTGATCCACCTGGACTTCGTTCGCGTTTAATAGCGAACCGTCAGGTTGAAGAAAAGCCACTCTCAGGAGTGGCTTTTTGCTATCTGGCATCTTGTGACAGGCTGAAAGGACTTTACCTGATAAGCCAGCAATGCGGTTATCCCAGCTGGCTAAGGGCCTGTTGACAGCGCTGCTCGGCGGCATCCAGCTCCAGCAGCACCATCCTGATATCTTCCATCTGCTGTTGCAGTGTCTCCCGTTTCTCCTCAACCAGTCCCAGCATGGTTTGTAACTGGGTGCGGCTGCTCTTGTCGGCATCATAGAGATCAAACAGCTCTCGGATCTCGGCGAGGCTGAACCCGAGCCGCTTGCCGCGCAGGGTGAGCTTGAGGCGAACCCGATCCTGCTTGCTGTAAATGCGGGTTTGTCCCTCTCTGGCTGGATTGAGCAACCCCTGATCCTCGTAGAAACGGATACTGCGCGTCGTAATATCAAATTCCCGGGCCAGCTCACTGATGCTGAAGCGCCGTCCTTCATCCTTGTTGTTCATACAGACTTCTTGGCGAACTAAATCCTGTCTGCACCTTACCTAAACGTAAACTGCACTGCAACTCTTGTTCCATTGCGTCAGAACCCCTATGTTATGGCCATGTAACAAACAGAGGCAGGCAAATGGATATTGCAATTGTGGCGGCAAAACGGACTCCGATGGGGGCGTTTCAGGGGGCATTGGCAGAGGTCACTGCGCCTGAGTTGGGAGCCTGTGCCATCGAGGCGGCACTGCAGCAAAGCGGGCTGCGTCCGGAGCAGGTCGATGAAGTGTTTATGGGCAATGTGCTGGCTGCGGGCGTGGGGCAAGCGCCAGCTCGGCAGGCGTTGTTGAAAGCAGGGTTGCCAGATAGTGTGCCTGCTACCACGGTCAACAAGGTGTGCGGATCCGGCATGAAAGCAGTGATGTTGGCGGCGGATACCATCCGCCTTGGTGACAACAGGGTAGTGGTCGCGGGGGGGATGGAGAGCATGAGCCGTGCCCCCTATCTGCTGGATAACGCCCGTAGCGGCTTTCGGATGGGGCATCAAAAGGTGCTGGACCACCTCTTCCTCGACGGTTTGCAAGATGCCTATGATGGCCAGCTGATGGGGGTACATGCCCAGCGCAGCGCCGATCTGGCCGGTTTGACCCGCAGTGCCATGGATGAGTTTGCCTTGGCATCATTGCAGCGGGCCCGCGATGCGCAGCACGCCGGTGCGTTTGTGTCCGAGCTGACAAGCGTCTATCGCGGTGAGTGCTTGTTGCTGGCTGAAGACGAACAACCCGGCAAGGGCAGACCGGAGAAGATCCCGACCCTGAAGCCTGCCTTTGGCAAGGAGGGCACTATTACGGCGGCCAATTCGAGCTCCATCTCGGATGGTGCGGCTGCGCTGATATTGATGGATGGCGCCACGGCGCAAGCTTGGCAGGTACCAGTGCTGGCAAGGATCGTCGGATATCAGAGCCACGCGGCATTGCCCGCCGAGTTTACCTCTGCACCCATTGGCGCCATTTCACGCTTGCTGTCGCGTCTGGCATGGTCGGTGGAAGAGGTGGATCTCTTTGAGATCAACGAGGCCTTCGCCATGGTCACCATGCTGGCCATGAGCGGGGTCGGCATCCCTCATCACAAGGTTAATGTGCATGGTGGGGCCTGTGCGCTTGGTCATCCGCTGGGGGCGAGTGGCGCACGAATTCTGGTGACGCTGATCGCCACGCTGCGGCAACGGGGTTTGCGGCGAGGCGTGGCCGCGCTCTGTATCGGGGGCGGGGAGGCGACCGCTATCGCGGTCGAGGTGGATGACGAGACGAATTAATTGGTGGCTTCCATCGCCAACAGTTGTTCCGTGACCCAGGTGGTGGCGGCCAGATAGAGGTGACTCACCTTATCCTCGCTCAGCCCCAGGCGGGCTGTTCTGGCCGTTACCCGCGACCAGTTGGCGCTCTCGTAATCTTCACAAAACGCGAGGTAGAAACCCAGATTGCCTTTGCGCTCCAGCAGCGCCAGCCGAATATCGTCGATAAGAGGGATAGTGCCGAGCAGCTTGTCCATCGGCTGCTCCATCAGTACATCCAGCAGGGAGAAGAGACCGGTGATAAAGGCTTGTTGTGCCTGCTGGCTCGGGGCGTGGGCGTGGGCCAGCAGCTCACAGAATCGGGCACGGATCATCGACATCTGGTAGAGCTCGGCACTTTTCCCCTTGCCTGCATTGGTCGCGGCCACCAGTGAAACAAAACGCTTTAGCTGGGTATTGCCCAGGTATATCGCAGCCTGGCGAAACGAGGAGATGGGGTTGGCATGGCCTTTGAGATGATTGACATAGCGCAACAGCTTGAGGGAAAGGGATATATCCTGACCGAGCAGCTGCTCAATCTTGTTGATATCAGGCTCTGCCTCGTTGACCACGTTGAGCAACTGCATCACCACGACTTGCGCCGGCTCCATGGTGGCTTGCTTGACCATCTCGGGTCGGCTGAAGAAAAAGCCCTGGAACAGCTGGATCCCCAGCTGTTTGACCCGCTCGAACTCCGCCTTGTCCTCTACTTTTTCCGCCAGATAGGTGAGCCCCAGCGTCTGATGCCGCTGGATAAACACTTTGATCTGCATCAGGGGGGTGGCACGAAGATCAAACTTGATGATGTGGATAAAGGGGAGGAAGCGCTCCCAATCCGGTGACATGGTGAAGTCATCGAGTGCCAGCTGATATCCCAGCTTGTGCAGCTGTTTCACCTTTTCCAGCAGGGCATCATCCGGTGGGGAATCTTCCAGGATCTCAATCACCACTTTTTCGGGCGGCAGGCACTCTGCCAATCCCTCCAGCAGCAGTGAGTGGGGGAAATTGATAAAGCAGGGGCGGCCGCCCAACAGCTGATCGATATTTTGTTGCAGGAACTGTTCGACCACCAGGCGTGACGTCGCCTGTTGGGAGGAGATGCTCGGGAAGACATTATTCAGACTATCGCGAAAGAGCAGCTCATAGGCATGAGTGTTGAGGTCTCTGTCGAGGATCGGCTGTCTTGCTACGTAGGAATACATGCCTTGCTCCAGTAAAGGTACTGGGTTGATTTTATGGTGTTGCAGAACACTATGCCAGTGTTCACCTTATTGAGTAAGGCAATAATTGGCATAGCGTTTTTTGCAGGGAAGGAATTTAGAAGAGATAGCTCAATTGTGCACCAGCCAGCCAGGCATCCCCTTCGGAAGTGCCATCAAAACGGGATTGATAGTTGCCTAGGGTGAAGCTTTCATGCACGTCTACTTTCTTGCCATCGAGCATGGTCAGCCCCAGATCCACGGTCAGGTCGGGGGTGAACTGATACCCCATCCCCAGGCTGTACCAGAGCCGATCTGCATCGGGGATCGAGATAGTGCGATTGGCTGCAGGCACCGGGCTCTGATCATATGCGAGACCGGAGCGCAGTTGCCATTTGGCATCCAGTTGATAGGTCATCCCCAGAGCATAGCGCCAGCTATCTTCCCAATGCTCTTCTTTAATTGGTAGGGTGCCCAGATGAGCGAGATTGGCCGTTAACGATGTAAACTTGCTCCAGTCAGTCCAGTTGATGCTGCTATGGATCGCCAGTTTATCGTTTATCTGCTGGAAGAGTGCCAGCTCAGCCGTCGCAGGCAGCGGCAGCACCAGATTGCCTTGATCGCTGATGCTTACAAATGTACCCGGCACCACTGGCTTACTCAGGGTCGCATCCCCCTTGAGCTTGAGATCAACGCCATTGCGGTAGGAGAGACCTATCCGGGTTCGCTCGCTGGGGGTTAACAGAATACCTGTGTTCCAGCCCAGTTCGCGGCCATCGCCTTTCACATGTTTGGCAATGACGCTTTGACCATTGGTGAGGGTGGTGGGATAGGTGCCGCCTACTTCCCCTTCACCCTGAATGAGAGATAGCCCCACCCCAATGGAGAGCATGTCGCTGACGCGATAAGCCAGCGCACTCCCCAAATCGACGGTTCTGATGTCAGAGACATTACCGAAATGACCGGCATGATAGCCCTGCGGCATCTTGATCCCCAAGCCGTAGTGAGAAGTGGCAGATAATCCCATGCTCAGACGCTCGTTAATCGGCGCAATGAAATATAGGTTCGGGATCCAGGCATCATCTGCGATATCGTTGGCTATGGCATTCTGGGTGCCGAAATTGTCGCGTACCTGACCGCCGATATTGACATCCGGTTTCAGGTAGATAACGCCACTAGAAAGAGTAGTGCTACGAAAACGGGTGATAGCACCGGGATTGCGGCCCAAGACTGAGGCATTGTCCGCAATAGCGGCCTCTCCAGCAAAAGCGCGGCCAAGACCCGTCGCTGATTGTTCTGATAACTGGTAGCCCGCGGCATGGGTCTGACCCGCGATCACCAGCAGGGCGATGGCGGACGGTTTGATGATGGGATGCATGGCAAAATCCTTGCTGTTACTCGAAGGTTCAATCGGTCATATGAATGGAGGCAGGATTTTATATGGTATGACCAGTAAGGCAACGGTAATGGCCAGTATCAGGATAAAACAAGATTAAATGCTGGGATGATGCACTCTAATAGATTGATTAGAAAAGAAAAATAAACACGTGTGTGCTACATGTGTGCGCTGAGATGGTTTTTTCGGATAAAAAAAGAGCGCCTGACGGCGCTCTTTCAATTCTATCAATAATCAGAACTTCATGTTGAACTGGGCAGAGGCCAGGAAGGCGTTGCCGTGGGAAGTGCCTTGCCAGCGAGTGGTACTGTCATGTTTCGGCAGGCCTTCATTGACGTCAACCTCTTTGCCATCCAGATAAGCCATACCAAAATCAACACTCATATCTGTGTTGATATGGTAGGTGGCACCGGCGCTGTACCAGATCCGGTCTGAGTCGGGGATGCTCAGGCTACGGTACTCAGCTTCGATAGGGGTGTTGTCATAGGCAAACCCCAGACGTGCTTCCCAAGCTGGATTGATATACCAAGTGCCACCGATGGAATAACGGAGGGAGTCTTTAAAATTCTCTGGTTTTTGCAAGCATTGACCAACAATTGCGCCATCTTTACAGCCACTGCTGGTTGCTTTCAGTTCTTCAAACGCACTCCAGTCAGTCCAGTTAACTGAGTAGTGTACGGCAAATTGCTGATTCAGACGGTGATATCCGGCAAATTCAGCCTGAGCTGGCAAATCCAGCTTTAGGTTGCCGTCTACAGTTTTAAATACAGGCTTGCCATTTTGGAGGCCCGCTACACCGGCAGTCGCTCCCTGAAAATCACCATCAAAGCTCATATCCACTTGTGAGCGATAAGTCAGAGCAAAACGGTGATTTTCGTTGACCTCATAGAGTGTACCAACGTTCCACCCGAAGCCCCATGTGTCACCTTTAAGGTGCGCAACATTAGTATCTTTCGGGAGCCCGTTTAGGTTGTAGCCGGCAAAACGGTTGAGCTCAGCAGCACCATAAACAGCGTTAATGCCTGCGCCAATACTGAACTGCTGGTTGATACGATAGGCAATATTAGGGTTGATATTGAAGGTGACCAGTTCTGTATTACCAGCGGCTGAACCCGCATTGAATGTCTCAGAATATTCGGTAGATAGGCCATAATTTGAAAATAGGCCTATACCCCATGCCCACTGGTCATTCAGTGGTTGAATAAAGTAAGAGGCTGGGACGAAAGCCGCTGGCGCAATGCCACTTTCGCTGGCTGGGAGAACCCCTCCAATCTTGCCATCCACATCCACATCCGGTTTGATGTAGGTGCCGGAGACAGAAACTGCCATCTTGTCGAAGGTGGTCATGGCAGCCGGGTTACGGGCCAGAACGGAGGCGTTGTCGGCGATAGCCGCTTCACCGGCATAGGCGCGACCCAGACCGGAGGCCGAGTGCTCGTTCAACTGGAATGCCGCGGCATGGACTTGACCGGTGGCCAGCGCGATGGTGGCGGCAATCAGGCTCTTTTTGAAAATTGTTGTCGTCATGGTGTTCTCTCTTGTAGGCAGATTTTTTTGCCGATATTGGCTGCACGTTCAATGCAAACCTCGACAAAATCCGTTTTTATTTCAGCTTCTTCCCAATCAATTCTGGCGTGATTCTATGGATCTGGTAGGAGGTAAGAAATCAGACCAGTGACAGCAGAATACATAAAAGTGATCGATGTGTTAATCATTTGTTTTAACTTGCTGTTTAATTCATCATTTTGAGGGTGTAAAGGTGGATTATTGACCTGGATTGCCGATCTCCGTCACAAAAATAATTTTGTCAATTTTTCGAAATCTTGAGGCAAATGAGTGACAAAGGGGAGTAATCAGGGGGGGAACAGGCAGCGGCTCGTGACCGCCGCCTGCTATTGAGGATGGATCTGAGGTTGTTAACCGGCGATGTTAAATGTCCCACTGCAGACGTGACTGCAGGGCGTTGGCAACGGGGGCAAGTGGCTCTTTCATCTCGCCAATCAGTACCATATTGGCGCCTTTGAGCTGGACTATCTCCCCTTTGAGGGTGCCATCTTCAAAGGTGGCCTGTTGCAGGGTTAATGGAACATGTTTGGGCACTAAAAAGAGGGTGACAGGCCCCATCTTTCCCTGGATCACCATGTGCAAGGCAGGTCCCTGATAAAACGAGCAGTGATTGACATAGGTCACCTTGAGCCCATCCATCCCGCTTAAGGTGGCGCCATACTTCTCCATCTTGGCATTTATGTTATGCAAATTGACCTGCTCATCGACACCTTCAATAAAGGGTTCTTCGCCATAGACATGAGCCATCGCCACCTGTGCGAGGGAGAGGGCCGCAGGAGCCGTTTCTGGCAGCGTGATCCAGCGGGTGCTCATTCCCAGCAGGAAGGCGACCGATGCAGCCAGGGCGATCTGGCGCCAGGATGTCGATGTCCGGATCTTGACCGGCGCCGTGCCAAGGGGGCGGGATGGCGGCAAATCATCTGGCGCGTCACTGTCTTGCTGCATGGCTTGCCTGAGCAGGATCCGCTCGGCCAGTCCGGCGGGAACCTCTACCTGCATGGCGCGCTTGAGGGTTCTGTCGAACTGTTTCATCTCGTCGAGATAGTTCCGATTGGCCTGGCTTGCTTCAGCGGCTTTGAGAAAATCCGGCAGTTTATCGTTGGGCTGGATCATGGCGTTGCGGCGAAATTCGAGTTCATCCATGTCCGTGTCCTCTTGCTTGGTTCTTCTGCTCCATCGCCTCCTTGATCTGGTTGCGGGCGCGAAACAGTCGGGTCATGACGGTGTTTTTGTTGAGGCCGAGCAGCTCGGCAATCTCCTCACCACTGAATCCTCCCACGACTTGCAGCAGCAGTGGCTCCTGATACTCCTCGGGCAACCGGGCGATGTGACGGTGCAACCACTCGTTCTCCATCTCCTGTTCGCTGTGCAGTGCATCGTGCTGGGGTTGAGGGTGATCGTCGAGATCCACCAGCTCCAGCTGTTTGCGTTCAAAGCGGCGGGCGTTTTCCCGTCTGAGGATGGTGATCAGCCACCCTTTGGCCGCCTTGTCATCCTGCAGGGTGTCGATAGCCTTCCAGGCACGCAGGAAGGTCTCTTGCACCAGATCTTCCGCTACGTTGGGATCCCGGGTCAGCCAGTAGGCATACCGGTAGAGATCGCCATGCAGCGCATGAACCAGTGCTTCAAATTTGGTTTGTTTGTCAGCCATGGGATCAGAGACCGGCGAAGTGGCCGGATCATTTCCACCAATATGCTGCTGAGCACGTTTTTTTCTAAAAAACAGCAGTGCCATTGGGCAATCCTTGTCAGGGGGCGTGGCGGCGGGAGCGGGAACTCCCGTGCGCCAGCAGGTAAATCAGGTACGCAATACCGTCCGTTTCATCAGCCCTGAGGGTACGCGCCAGAGCGCACCACTCGATGGGCGGGCCAGAAGAGGGTCGTGCAAAACAGGCTCGCTCGAGTGCGGCGAGCGCATTGCCGAGCCGATTATGCCCAGCGTCGGGCAACTGGCCTAATTGATAATAGGAGACCTGCCAGCGCAAGGTCGCCCACTTGATCAGCGCCTTGCGACTGGCATCCGGCTGGTGTTGGGCAAGGGCACGTTGCAGTTGATAGAAGGCGCGCCAGCGGGGCCAGTGGCGCCATAGCGCACGCAGCGCTACGGCCAGCACGACCCACCAAAGGCTATCTCGCAGTGCCACCTGCGATGTCTGCTGATCAGGTTGCCGATTTGTCGTTGCCTGAAACGTCAGCGTGATGGCAGGGAGGCTGGCCTGTTCAATCCGGCCGCTTTGGGTATTAAACCAGGGCAGATCAATGGGGGGGAGCTGATAGTCGCCGCTCTGATCCGCAACCAGAGTCTGGCGCCACTGTCGCTCAAACAGCAGCTTGCCATCTCGGTAACGCTCCTGCTGTTGCTCGCCATCGGGATGTGCCTGTATGCCGTTTGGCAGTTGATGGGCCATCAGGGGGGCAAGCTGTATCTGGCCGTTGTCACCATTCTCCATGGTCAGGGTGAGGATCCGGATCAGCGGTTCACCCACTTCCCCCGTGGTGGCCGGTTCAAGCCGCTGGCTCAGGGTCAGCCGGGTGGCCACCGGTGTAGCGGGGGCTTTGTCGACCCCCACCTCGAGTGGTGCCGCACGGGCCGAGAGTTTTTGCGGCTTGCCCCCTTGCGGCGTGAGCTGCCCCTGCAAGCGGGGTGAGTCGAGGTACCAGAGTCCCGGCGCTTTTGCCTGAATAAGCCAGCTGCGGGTGAGCCGGCCGGGTAGACCAGCCTGAACGGGTGCGATCCACTCGTCGCTACCGAGGCGACGGATGGTAAAGTGGGCAGAGCTGAGTTCGCTCAGGGCCGGGTTTTGCATACTGGTGGGCAGCCATAGTGTCAGCCGGTAGATCACCGGCTGGCCGGGATAGAGCGGGCCCTGATGATCAAGGCTGGCCTGCATCTCGAGGGGCGAGGGGGCTGCGGGTTGCGGTAGTGCCGCTGTTTTCACCTCTCTCAATGGCAGGGTGAGCGAGGGGGTAAACTCATTTCCCAGCTTGAGCGGGGCAATCACCACCTCGGTATTTGCAGGTGAACCGCTCTGGTGCAGCGGGATCTGCCAGCGAGTCAGTTGTTGTACCGGGGTGGTGACCCGGCTCATGGTCACTCTGCCCACTACAAACTGGCGCAGTAGGGGGGTGATCTCCAGTTCGCTGCTCTGGCGCTCGCCATCCGCTTCGATGATCAGCAGCCAATCGCTGGAGTCGGCCCCCGGCAGCAGCTCTGCCCGTGGGGGCTGGGCCCAGCAAAGTTGACTCGCCAGTGCGAGCAACAGCCCCCATCCTGCCCGTGTCACCAGGGCTCCTCCACCTTGATAAGATCCCGGCGCAGTGCCTCTTTGCGCAGTCGCTGCTCCAGCAGCAACACTGGGGGGGAGGGTGGCAGGGGCATTGCCGTCGCCTGCTGAGCTGCCGATGGTTCGGGTTGCTTGCTGGTGCTGGTATCGGGAGCGGCCGCCGCTGCGCCCTGTAACAGAGAGAGGTTATATAGCGCATCTTCATGGCCGGGTTCAAGCGCCAGAGCGGCCAGATAGGCCTCCTTGGCGGCCGCAAACTCCCCCAGTTGCAGCAGGGCATTGCCGCGGTTGTAGTGGGCGGTGGCGCTCGTCGCTTCCTGATAGGCTGCGATGGCTTGCCGGTAGGCGCCAGCCCGATACCAGGCGTTGCCGCGCCAGACTGGATCGTTGAAGGTGCGGGCTGCCCGCTGAAAATCCCCCTCTTGATAAGCCTGCATCGCTTGCAGGTCCCCTCTCTCTGCCGCTTGCAGGTCTTGCGGCACAAGCAGCTGAGCTCCCACCATCAGCGCCATCATCAACCGGGCGCCGACTCTGGCCAGCAAGGCGAGCGGTAACAAGGGGATCAGCAACCAGGGGCCAAGATCCAGTGGTGCCGGGGTGAGGGCCGAGGTGGTGGTGGGCAGCGGAGCAAAGCGAGGGATGTCGCTGCCAAGCCACTGCAGCTCACCGCCGAGGCGATTGGCCAGTGCGGCAATGGCCTGACTATCGGGGGCGGGCAACTGCGCGGGCATGCGGGTGGCAAACCCCAACTCATTGGCCGGAATGGCGGGCATCGGGGCCGGTTGACCGCTGCTGGCAAGCAGAATATCGAGGCGTGCCGACTGGGTGTCGCGGCAAAGAAGGCGTTGCTGGCAGGGCCACAGGGCGGCGATTTTGGTCATCTGATTCTGGGTGAGGTCGTCGGTGATCAGCAGCAGACGCGCTTGTTCTCCAGGGGCCAGCTGCTTTATGGCAAGTTCCACCGCCCGTGCCGGGTTGCTGCCCTGCAGCGGCATGATATCGGGGCGCAAGTCGGGCAGTAGCAGCGAAAGGGCTTGATGATCCCGGGTTGGCGGCATGGCGAGGTAGGCATCGCCTGCGTAGAGGATCAGCGCAATGCGTTCGCCCTTGGCGCGGCTCAGCAGCTGCTGTAATTGCCATCTGACCCGGGTTGCCCGATCCGGTTTGAGATCGGTGGCGGTCATCGAGCGTGACAAGTCCAGTAGCCAGATATCGAGCGGTGCTGCAGGCTGCTGTTGCAGCTCACCGCGCAGTGCCGGTCCACTCAGGGCCAAAATCACGGGCAGGGTTGCCAGCCAGAGCCAGGGGCGTTGAGGGCGGGATGCTGGCAGCAGATAAGCCTGCATCGCTGGTGCGAGCAGCGGGGGCCGGCGACGACGGTGCCACCCTTGCCAGAGCCAGGGGATGAGTGCGATCAGCCACAGGGGGCGGAGCAAGATCAGCTCCATCTGCGTGCACCTCGTGTCAGCCAGCTACGCACCATGCGAAACTCCAGCCTGCCGTGCCCTGATGGCAGAAGCAGCAAGCCACAAAGCAGTGCCAACGGCCAGGGGTAGAGCTCGATCACCGGCTGGTACTGGGCAATCGGCATGGGGGCAGGTTCAAGGGCATTGAGAGTCGCGTTGATGGCATCGAGATCGCTTTGGGTTCGCGCCCTGAAATAGCGCCCCTGTCCTGTTTTTGCCAGCTCTTTCAGGAGCGGTTCGTCCAGTTCGCTGCTGGGATCGGCCTGACCGCTGCCCGCCTCATCGTAGGGTTGGATAAAGGTATCGGGATCGGCCCCGACCCCCAGCGTGTAGATCCGTATTCCCTGCGCTGCGGCGAGTTTGGCCTCCTGCAGCGGGTCGGCATGGCCTGCGGTATTGCGGCCATCGGTGACCAGCAGCAAGGAGGTGGGGCGACCATGATCCCCATGCTGACGTGCCAGCTGGATCGCCTCGCCAAGGGCGGTGGTTCGGCCGACCAGATCAAAATCGAGCTCGTCGCTCAAGGTCAACAGCGCCGGGATCTCCTGAGTGAGGGGAGAGAGCAGGTAGGCGTGATCGGCAAATACGATGAGGCCCACTCTGTCTCCGGCCCGTTTGGCGATCAGCGCCTTGATCTGCTGGCGCACCGCCGTTAGCCGTGCTTGCTGCTCGCCGTTATCGAGCATATCCGGGGTACGCATGCTGTCTGACAGATCCACCGCCAGCAGCAGATCCCGACTCCCCTCATATTTGATCACCGGTTCCCCCCACCACTGGGGGCGGCAGAGGGCGAGGATAAGGGCGCACCAGAGCAGCATGGCGCGCCAGAGCGGCAATCCGGCCTGAGGACGCAGCAGCGCAAACCCGGGGTGAGCCAGATAGCCGCGGCGCAGGGGCGGCAAGCCGAAGCGCACCAGCAAGGGCAGCACCAGCGCCAGCGCAAACCAGGGCCATGCCAGGATCATGAATGCCTCCGCGCGGCTTTACGCCCCGAGCGGGGAGAGCGTTGCAATAAGAGGGTTTGACCCCAGCGGCGATAATGTTGCCGAAGCTGTTCGCACTGCTCGCGAGTCGGGTTCTGGCTGCCATAGAGCCAACTGCTCCAGTGAGGGGCGAACTGGCTAAAATCGCTGCCGCCGTGACGATCGACGAAGGCAAGCCACGCCTCTCCCTGAAGCTGGCGCGCCTCGGGCCAGCGTTGCAGTGCTTCATGACGCAGGGCCTCCTGTATGCGTGCCACCAGCAGCGCCGGATCTCCTACCAGCTGACGACACCAGCGGCGGTAACGTATCACCCTCTTGGCAATCAGGACGATCAGCAGCAGCAATAACGCTGTGATCAACAGCCACAATAGCGCCTGCACTCTGGGGTCAAGACTCTGTTCAATCAGATCCGGCCCCGGGTGGATGTCTCGCATCAGGGCGGCCAGCGGCGGAGTGATGGCCTCGGAGGCGGGACTGGCGCTGTCGAGTTCGGCGGGCGAGCTCATCCCTGATGACATAATCCCTCCTGCCACTGTTGTTGCAGCGTCTGGCCGTTATCGAGCAGATAGAGGCGCTGCACCAGCGGTAGCAACTGCTGCTTGCCGTGGGTCAGTTGCTGTTCGGCAGCTTGCTGGTAGCGGCGGGAGAAACCGGCATGGCCCCCATCCAGCCAGCCCTGATAGTGTTGCCCTGGCCGATCAATGGCCACCGGCAGCTGGCCATCAGGGGGAAGGGCAGCCTCGAGGGGATCGCGGATCTGCCAATAGTGAATATCGTGGTACCGCGAGAGCAGTTGCAACTGCTGACAGAGCGCCGACTCACAGGGTCTGTGATCGGTGATGATCGTCAGCTTGGCTCCGTGAGGCAGCTTCACGCCGGACAAGGTATCGGCCAGTGAGTGAGAAAGCGCCCGGCGGGCCAGCCCTTGCTGATAGTGATGGCAGAGGGATTCGAGCAGGGGCAGCACGCTGCCGCGCTGGCTCTGGTGATGGGGGATAAGCCCGTGGCAGATCAGGGTGTTGTGCCGCGGCTCCCCTTGCCAGATCAAGGCTGCTGCCAGCTCGCACCCCAGACGCGCCTTGAGCTGCAGCGTGGAGCCGAAATACATGGCAGGAGAGAGATCGAGCAGCAGCCAGTGCGCTTGATCGAGCTCCTCGCTATAGAGGCGGGTATAGGGACGGCCGAGGCGTGCGGTCACTCGCCAGTCGATATGGCGTACCTCGTCACCAGCCTGATAGGCGCGCAGCTCCCGAAACGTGATCCCGGGAGATCGGCCCGGTTTGCCGCGTTCGCTGCTGCTTCTGCCTGCGTGAGGTGGCTTCCTGGCCTTGGCCCATAGCCTGATATTGAGCAGCCGTGGCAGCAACAGGGCGATATCGGGATGGAGCTCCGGCGCTAGGGACATGGCACCTGATCCAGCAGTTGGGCGATCAGGATATCGTTATCCAGATTGTCGGCCAGTGCCTGATAGCTGGGAATAAGGCGGTGGCGCAGCACCGGATAGGCTTGCAGCTGGATATCTTCCGGCAGCACATAATCTCGTCCGGCAAGCCAGGCTCGGGCGCGGGCGGAGCGAGCCAGCCCAAGTGTGGCGCGGGGGCTTGCCCCCACGACAATCAATGGCTCAAGGGCAGGGCAAAGACCGCTGCCCGGGCGAGTGGCGCAGACCAGCTCCACCAGATAGTGCTCCAGTCTGCTTTGCATGGTCACCGCCAGCACTTCGCTGCGAGCACCTTGCAAGCTGGTCTGGCTCAGGGTCACCGGCGCCGCGCCAAGTTGTTCGCCGCTGGCGTTGAGCTGCAAGATGGCGAGCTCCATCGTGGGGCTCGGGTAATCCACCATCAGCTTGAGCAGAAAGCGGTCGAGCTGGGCCTCCGGCAGGGGATAGGTTCCCTCCTGTTCGATGGGGTTCTGGGTGGCGGCCACCATAAAGAGATGTGGCAGCCGCCAGCTCTTTTTGCCCACGGTGATCTGATGTTCGGCCATGGCTTCCAGCAGCGCTGATTGCACCTTGGCCGGCGCCCGGTTGATCTCGTCTGCCAGCACCAGATGGTTGAAGAGGGGGCCTGGCTGGAAAACAAAACTGGCATCCTGCGGGTGAAACACCTCGCTGCCGGTGAGATCGGCAGGAAGCAGGTCGGGGGTAAACTGGATACGGGCAAAGCGCCCCTCGACGGCGCCAGCGAGCGCTTTGACGGCACGGGTTTTGGCAAGGCCGGGGGCCCCTTCGATTAACACATGTCCTTCACATAACAGGGCAATCAGGAGCCCTTCTATTAGCTCCTCTTGCCCCAGGATCTGACTGCCAAGATAGTCCCTAAGTGCTCTGAACTCGGCCGCTGCCATGCGATAAACCCGTTGTTTTTATGGAAGTTGATCTTTTTATACTCCAGTTGCTTCCCAAGGGCGAGCAAAGGGGCCTTGCCGCGCTTAATTTAGTTTCAATCAGCTGTATGAAACTTGTGATTGGATTGTTAAGATGTGGCGCAATCAGGTCAGACCTCTGCCTTTTAAACCAAGGAGCCAGGATGAAACAGCCATTGAAACTGACGACTCGCCAGGGCGAACGGATTGCCGTCGTGGCGGGGCTGCGTACCCCTTTTGCCAAGCAGGCCACCGCCTTTCATGGCGTGCCTGCGGTGGATCTCGGCAAACTGGTGGTGAGCGAGATGCTCGCCCGCACCGATCTCGACCCCAAGCTTATCGACCAGCTGGTGTTTGGCCAGGTGGTTCAGATGCCGGAAGCCCCCAACATTGCCCGCGAGATCGTGCTCGGTACCGGCATGAGCGTCAATACCGATGCCTATAGCGTCTCCCGCGCTTGCGCCACCAGTTTCCAGGCGGTGGCCAACGTCACCGAATCCATCATGGCGGGGACTGTGGATATCGCCATCGCCGGCGGTGCCGACTCCTCCTCTGTGCTCCCCATTGGGGTGAGCAAGAAGCTGGCCCGCGCTCTGGTGGATCTCAACAAGGCGCGCAATCTGCAGCAACGCTTCAATATTCTGCGCCAGTTGCGGGTCAAGGATCTGCTGCCGGTGCCGCCTGCGGTGGCGGAATACTCTACTGGCCTCTCCATGGGGCAGACCGCCGAGCAGATGGCCAAGAGCCACCAGATCAGCCGCGAGGCGCAAGATGCGCTGGCTCACCGCTCCCACACCCTGGCCGCGCAGGCTTGGGCCGATGGCAAGCTGAGCGGCGAGGTGTTTACCGCCCATGTACCGCCCTACAAATCACCGCTCGAGCGGGACAACAATATCCGTGAAAGCTCGGATCTGGCGAGCTACGCCAAGCTCAAGCCGGTGTTTGACCGAGTCCATGGCACAGTCACTGCTGCCAACGCCACGCCGCTGACCGATGGCGCTGCTGCCGTGCTGTTGATGCGGGAAGGTCGGGCGAAAGAGCTGGGCCTCGAACCGCTTGGCTATATCCGCAGCTTCGCTTTCTCGGCCATCGATGTCTGGCAGGACATGCTGATGGGGCCCTCCTACGCCACGCCGCTGGCGCTGGACAGAGCCGGTATCACGCTCAGCGATCTGACCCTGATCGACATGCACGAAGCCTTTGCCGCCCAGACTCTGGCCAACCTCAAGATGTTTGCCAGCCACGAGTTTGCCCGTGAAAAGCTGGGCCGCGAACAGGCTATCGGCGAGGTGGACATGGAGAAGTTCAATGTCCTCGGCGGTTCGCTGGCCTATGGCCACCCCTTTGCCGCGACCGGTGCGCGGATGATCACCCAGACCCTGCACGAGCTGCGTCGTCGCGGCGGGGGATTGGGGCTCAACACCGCCTGCGCGGCGGGTGGATTGGGCGTGGCTATGGTGTTGGAGGTTGAATGATGAGCGCTAAGACTTTTTCCCTGGATGTTCGTAAAGATGGCATCGGCATCCTCACCATGGATGTGCCGGGCGAGAGCATGAATACCCTCAAGGCCGCCTTTGTCGAGGAGATCCGCTCCGTACTGGACGAGGTAAAACGCAACAAGGATTTGATCGGGCTGGTGATCACCTCCGGCAAAAAGGACTCCTTCATCGCTGGCGCTGACATCACCATGCTGGCCGCCTGTACCAGTGCCAAGGATGCCGAGACCCTGTCTCGGGAAGGGCAGGAGATTTTCGCCGAGATCGAGGGGCTGACCATTCCGGTGATCGCCGCCATTCATGGCCCCTGCCTCGGTGGCGGGCTGGAGCTGGCGCTGGCCTGCCATGGCCGGGTGGTGACCGAACACGGCAAATCTGTGCTGGGATTGCCGGAAGTTCAGCTTGGCCTGCTGCCGGGCTCTGGCGGTACCCAGCGTCTGCCGCGCCTTATCGGAGTGGCCAAGGCGCTGGATCTGATGCTGACCGGCAAGCAGGTTCGCGCCAAACAAGCCAAAAAATTGGGGCTGGTGGACGATGTGGTGTCGCCGTCAATCTTGCTGGATGCTGCCATCAAGCTGGCCAAGAAGGGCAAACCGCGACATCAGTTGAAACGGGATCTGCAAGGCAAGGTGCTGGAGACCAACAAGCTGGGTCGCAAGGTACTGTTCGATCAAGCCAGCAAGGGGGTGAAAGCCAAGACCCGTGGCAACTACCCGGCGCCAGACCGGATCCTGGATGTTGTGCGCATCGGCGTAGAGGAGGGGATGAAGGCCGGTCTGGCCGCTGAATCCCGCCACTTTGGCGAGCTGGTGATGACTGCTGAGTCTGCCGCCCTGCGTTCCATCTTTTTTGCTACCACCGAGATGAAGAAAGAGGTCACCTATCAGGGGGCCGAGCCGCGCAAGGTGGCCCATGCCGCAGTGCTGGGCGGTGGTCTGATGGGGGGGGGCATCGCGTTCGTCACCGCTACCAAGGCGGGCGTGCCGGTGCGGATCAAGGATGTGGCAAGCAGCGGGATCGGCAATGCCATGCGCTACAGCTACGACATCCTGGCCAAGAAGCTCAAGCGCCGTCATATCTTGCGCAGTGAGCTTGAGAAGCAAATGAGCTTGCTGACCGGCACCCTCGACTACTCCGGTTTCCACCGGGTCGACATGGTGGTGGAGGCGGTGTTTGAAGATCTCGCGCTCAAACACCAGATGGTGAAAGATGTAGAGCGCGAGTGCGGTGAACACACAGTGTTTGCGTCCAACACCTCCTCCTTGCCTATCAACCAGATTGCAGCAGAGGCGGCGCATCCGGAGCGAGTCGTGGGGCTGCACTACTTCAGCCCAGTGGACAAGATGCCGCTGGCGGAGATCATCCCTCACGCTGGCACCAGTGCCGAGACGGTTGCCACCACTCTGGCTTTTGCCCGTGCCCAGGGCAAAACGCCCATCGTGGTGAAGGACGAAGCCGGTTTCTACGTCAACCGCATCCTGGCGCCCTACATGAATGAGGCGGCGCGATTGGTGCTGGAAGGGGAGCCGGTGGAGGTGCTGGACAGCGCGCTGCTGGACTTTGGCTTCCCGGTTGGCCCCATCACCTTGCTCGACGAAGTGGGGATCGATGTGGGCGCCAAGATCTCCCCCATTCTCGAGAAAGAGCTGGGCGGAGAGCAGTTCCAGGCGCCCAAGGCGTTCGACAAGCTGCTGCAAAATGATCGCAAGGGACGCAAGAATGGCAAGGGCTTCTACCTCTATGGCAAGGCGGCACCGCGCAACAAGCTGACCGGCAAAGAGGGCAAGAAGACGGTGGACGAGAGCGTCTATGGCGTGCTCGGCATCAAGCCTTCTGCCAAGCTGGCCCGTCAGGAGATCGCCGAGCGCTGCGTGTTGCTGATGCTCAACGAAGCGGCCATGGCGTTGGATAGCGGTGTGGTGGCGTCGGCCCGTGATGGCGATATCGGGGCCATCTTCGGCATCGGCTTCCCGCCATTCCTTGGCGGCCCGTTCCGCTACATGGACACCTTAGGAATTGATCATCTGGTTGGCCGTCTGGAGTATTACCAGAAGCGCCATGGCGACCGGTTTGCCCCCTGTGCCCGCCTCAAGGCAATGGCCGCAGAGCAGCAGACCTTCTACTGATAACCGCTGCAGATTGACCGCAAGACCACGAGGCCCGCACACCATGCGGGCCTCTTTCTATATTGTGGTTTGTTCGGGTTATTCAGGTGGTGCTGCGATGATGCAGGCAGAGGCGAAGGCCGAAAAAATGGCCCACCGAAGTGGGCCGTAGATATATCTGATCACGGGTCAGATCCCAGGTTTGCGCTCCGGGCAGCGGCCGATGATATCTGCAGGCAGATCGCCGTTATCCTGTTCCAGCACCACGTCAAATCCCCACAGTTGGTGCAGGTGTTTGAGCACCTCATGGCGTGAGTCGCCAAGGGGTATGCGGTTGTGGGGCACATAGCGCAGGGTGAGGGAGCGATCCCCCTTCACGGCAACGTTGTAGACCTGAATATTGGGTTCCAGATTGCTGAGGTTGTATTGGGCCGACAGGGTATTGCGCACCTGACGGTACCCCTCGTCATTGTGGATAGCGGAGACCTTCAGATAGTTCTTCAGATCGTCGTCATCAATGGCGAACAACTTCATATCCCGCATCACTTTCGGGCTTAAGAACTGGCTGATAAAGCTCTCATCCTTGAAGTTCTGCATGGCAAAGTGGAGGGTTTCGACCCAGTTGCTGCCGGCATAGTCGGGGAACCAGTATCTATCCTCCTCGGTCGGGTTCTCGCAGATGCGGCGCAGGTCGGTAAACATGGCAAACCCCAGCGCATAAGGGTTGATCCCCGAGTAGTAGCGGCTGTTGTAAGCCGGTTGATAAACCACGTTGGTGTGGCTGTGCAGCACCTCCATCATGAAGCGATCGCTCAGCTTGCCCTCGTCATAGAGGTGATTGAGGATGGTGTAGTGCCAGAAGGTGGCCCACCCCTCGTTCATCACCTGGGTCTGCTTTTGCGGATAGAAATACTGGCTGATCTTGCGCACGATGCGCACCACTTCCCGCTGCCAGGGCTCCAGCAAGGGGGCATTCTTCTCGATGAAGTAGAGAATGTTCTCCTGGGGCTCGGCGGGGTAGCGCCTGTCCTCCACGCCAGCCGCTTTATGCTGCTTGGGCAGGGTACGCCACAGCTCATTGACCTGAGTCTGCAGATAATCTTCCCGCGCCTTCTGGCGCCGCTTCTCCTCTGCCATCGAGATCTTCTGGGGCCGCTTGTAGCGATCCACCCCGAAGTTCATCAGGGCATGGCAGGAGTCGAGCAACTGCTCCACCGCCTCGATACCGTGCTTCTCTTCACACTGGGTGATGTAGTTCTTGGCGAACAGCAGGTAGTCAATGATGGAGGAGGCATCGGTCCAGGCCTTGAACAGGTAGTTGTTCTTGAAGAAGGAGTTGTGACCGTAGCAGGCGTGGGCCATCACCAGTGCCTGCATCGGCATGGTGTTCTCCTCCATCAAGTAGGCGATGCAGGGATCCGAGTTGATGACGATCTCGTAGGCCAGCCCCATCTGGCCGCGCTTGTAGTTGCGCTCGGTATGGATAAAGCGCTTGCCGAACGACCAGTGTTGATAGCCGATGGGCATGCCGACGCTGGAGTAGGCATCCATCATCTGCTCGGCGGTGATCACCTCGATCTGGTTGGGGTAAGTGTCCAGCTTGTAGAAGCGGGCGACCCGGGCGATCTCCTGGTGATAGGTCTCCAGCAGATCGAAGTTCCAGTCTGGTCCGTCATCCAGTGGCGCTACACGTTTTTCTGTTTCGATCATGTGACCTCCTCACGCCGCTTGTTTCTTGAACAGCTCGCGGAACACCGGATAGATATCCTCGACCTTGCGAATGTGCTCCATCGCAAAGTGGGGGAACTGGCTGGCTACCGACTCATATTCGTGCCACAGGGTCTGGTGGGCACGGGTGGTGATCTCGATGTAGGAGTAGTACCGCACCCTTGGCATGATGTCCCGCGCCAGGATCTCCCTGCACTGCGGTGAGTCATCAGCCCAGTTGTCACCATCCGACGCTTGCGCCGCATAGATGTTCCACTGGTTGGCGGGGTAACGTTCGTTGATGATGTCGTTCATCATCTTGAGGGCGCTGGAGACGATGGTGCCGCCAGTCTCCTGGGAGTAGAAGAACTCGTGCTCGTCCACCTCCTTGGCCTGGGTATGGTGGCGGATATAGACCACTTCTACGTTCTTGTAAGTCCGGCTCAGGAACAGATAGAGCAGGATATAGAAACGCTTGGCCATCTCCTTGGTGGCCTGATCCATGGAGCCCGAGACGTCCATCAGGCAGAACATCACCGCCTGGCTGGAGGGGACGGGCCGTTTGACGAAGTTGTTGAACTTGAGATCGAAGGTGTCGATAAACGGCACCGCATCGATCCGTCGTTTCAGCTCCCTGATCTCCTTCTCGAGCAGGGCGATTTCGGCAAAGTGCTCGTTGGGATCGGTGGCCAGCAGGGCCAGCCGATCTTCCAGTTCATGCAATTGGCGTTTCTTGCCTGCTTGCAGCGCCATGCGACGTGCCAGCGAATTTTGCAGGGAACGCACCACGTTGATGTTGGCGGGCACTCCGTTTGAGGTGTAGCCCGCCCGATAGGTTTTCACCTCCATCAGCTGGTTGAGCTGGGTTTTCTGCAGCCTGGGCAGCTCCAGATCTTCAAACAGCAGATCGAGATACTCATCCTTGGAGATCTGGAACACGAAATCATCGGCCCCTTCACCCTGATTGGATGCCTGTCCCTCGCCGGAACCCTGTCCGCCGCCCCCTCCTTTGGGACGGTCAATCTTGTCGCCGGAGACGAACTGGTCATTGCCGGGATGCACCATCTCCCGTTTACCACCGTGCCCCTGATGAAAATGGGGCTCGCCGATATCCTTGGTCGGGATGCTGATGCTCTCGCCCTTGTCTACGTCCTGAATGCTGCGCTTGGAGACAGCATCCGAGACCGCTTGTTTTATCTGCTTCTTGTAGCGGCGGATGAAGCGCTGCCGATTGACAGCGCTTTTGTTTTTGCCGTTGAGCCTGCGGTCGATAAAATGCGCCATAACTCCCCCTTGAACAGTCAGGGTCAGGATGACTTGCGTACCCTGAGATACCATTCGGAGAGCAGTCGCACCTGTTTACGGGTGTAGCCTTTCTCCATCATCCGTTCGACAAAGTTATCGTGCTTCTTCTGCTCCTCGGCCGAGGTTTTGCTGTTGAAGGAGATAACCGGCAGCAGCTCTTCCGTGTTGGAGAACATCTTCTTCTCGATCACGGTGCGCAGCTTCTCGTAACTGGTCCAGTTGGGGTTACGGCCTGCATTGTTGGCCCGGGCACGCAGCACGAAGTTGACGATTTCGTTACGGAAATCTTTCGGGTTGCTGATCCCGGCGGGTTTTTCAATTTTCTCCAGCTCGCTGTTGAGAGACGCTCTGTCAAACAGCTGGCCGGTTTCGGGGTCACGGTACTCCTGATCCTGGATCCAGAAGTCGGCGTAAGTGACGTAGCGATCGAAGATGTTCTGACCGTACTCTGAGTAGGACTCGAGATAGGCCGTCTGGATCTCCTTGCCGATGAACTCCACATAGCGCGGGGTCAGATAGCCCTTGATGAACTCAAGGTAGCGATCGTGCAGCTCTTGCGGGAATTGCTCGCGCTCGATCTGCTGCTCCAGCACATAGAAGAGGTGCACCGGGTTGGCGGCCACTTCCGCGTGGTCGAAGTTGAAGACGCGGGAGAGGATCTTGAACGCGAAGCGGGTTGAGAGACCATTCATCCCCTCGTCCACACCGGCGTAGTCGCGATACTCCTGATAGCTCTTCGCCTTGGGATCGGTGTCTTTCAGGCTTTCGCCATCATAGACCCGCATCTTGGAGTAGATGCTGGAGTTTTCCGGCTCTTTCAGCCGTGACAATACCGAGAATTGGCCCAGCAGCTCGAGGGTACCCGGGGCACACTTGGCCTCGGTCAGCTCGCTGTTGATCAGCAGCTTCTCGTAGATCTTCACCTCTTCGGAGACGCGCAGGCAGTAAGGCACCTTGACGATGTAGACCCGGTCGAGGAAGGCTTCGTTGTTCTTGTTGTTGCGGAACTGCTGCCACTCGGATTCGTTGGAGTGGGCCAGCAGAATGCCGTCAAAGGGGAGGGCGGAGAGCCCTTCGGTACCGTTGTAGTTACCCTCCTGGGTTGCAGTCAGCAGCGGGTGCAGCACCTTGATCGGCGCCTTGAACATCTCCACAAACTCCATAACCCCCTGGTTCGCTTTACACAGCGCACCTGAGTAGGAGTAGGCATCGGCGTCATCCTGGGCGAAGTGCTCCAGCATGCGGATGTCGACCTTGCCGACCAGTGAGGAGATGTCCTGGTTGTTGTCATCCCCGGGTTCAGTCTTGGCAATGGCGATTTGATCGAGGATGGAGGGGTTGACCTTCTCCACCTTGAACTTGGTGATGTCGCCGCCAAACTCGTGCAGGCGTTTGGCCACCCAGGGGGACATGATGGGACGCAGGTAACGGCGCGGGATGCCGTACTCTTTCTCCAAGATCTCCCCATCCTCTTCGATATCGAACAGGCAGAAGGGGTGATCGTTGACTGGTGAGCCCTTGATGCGATAGATGGGCACCTTCTGCATCAGGGATTTGAGTTTCTCTGCCAGCGAGGATTTACCGCCGCCAACGGGGCCCAGCAGATAGAGGATCTGTTTCTTCTCCTCCAGCCCCTGGGCGGAGTGTTTGAGGTAGGAGACGATCTGTTCGATGGCCTCTTCCATCCCGTAGAAATCCTTGAAGGCGGGATAGCGTGCCACGACGCGGTTGGAGAAGAGTCGGCTCAGTCTGGGGTTGGCTGAGGTGTCTACCATCTCCGGCTCACCAATGGCGGTCAGCAGACGTTCGGCTGCGGAGGCGTAGCAGGCTTTGTCCTGCTTACACATATCCAGGAACTCCTGGATGGTATATTCCTCTTCTCTCGCTTTTTCATATCGCTGTTGGTAATGCTCGAATATGCCCATAACTTTGCCCTCGTTATAGTCGCTTACCCTGAAAAAAGTGGATGACTGCTTTTGTGTTGTGCGCTTTTAAAGCCTAGTCAACAGACTCCAGTAATCCATCACGGTTGATAGGTTAAATTCTGAAGAAACCTGCCCGATCCTTGTGCGGGGAGGGTCAGTCAACAACACCGCTATGTTACTGACTGTTAAATTATTTTTGCCACGATAGTGAGGTAAATGTCAAAGACATAAAAAATAAATGTTTATGGGAAACAGGGAACTTATTGCGAAAAGATTAAGGGGTTTGACGAAAGGCAATGGGGCTGCGGGTTGGCGGGGTTATGGATGAGAATGTCATTACGTGAACGTTAACGTAAATCACTTTGTTTGGAGTTTTGGCTCTAATTTTTACATTGACGCTACATTTTGGGTGCCCTAGATTGGCGATGTGTGAGCAGCAAGATGCTTTAGCAAGAGAGTTGACTGTTGCCTCACCAAGCTCTGTTTAAGCACGTTTCCGTTGGCTTGACCCTCGCAACCGCGAGGGTCTTCTTTTTCTGCGTCTGTAAACGCTTGTTTCTGCTGGTGGCTATTGACGCAGCCAGCACTCACCTAGCAAGGGTAGGCTTGTTGCACGGCCGCCAGGACGCGGGCAAACGGGTGGGCGGCCAACTGGCCTGCGCCCGCCAGCGATTTGGCCTTGACCCGGCTGGTCAGCGGTGTGGCGATACCGCACAGGAAACGGGCCAGAACACGCGCATCCACCGAACCTGTCTTGGCAATCAGCGGATCGCACCAGGCGCGGATCCCCGCCTCGTTTGGCATGGTCAGTGAGGGTAGGGGAGGAAGATGCGCCACCTCGCCGCGACAAACCGAACAGTGGCCACAATGAACCGGCGCCACCTCATCGGCAAAATAGCGGGCGAGGCGGTGGCTCAGGCACTCACTTGAGGTGAAAAAGTCGAGCATGGCTTGCAGTCTGGCCAGCTCGCTCTGCTCTTTTTGCAGGAACAGGGCGTGCAGGGCTTTTGCTTCCTGCTCGTTGTCCCACCCCTGACGGTTGATCCGGTAGACCTCGGTCATCTGTTTGCTTTCAAGCTCGATCCAGCCTTGCTGCTGCAGGTAGTCGAGTGCCGCAACCGCCCGCTGCCGCTCTCCCTGATAGCCCTGCCAGAGGGCGTCAAAGTCCATGGTGCACCAACTGCGGGCTTGCGGGGCGCAGGCGAACAGTTGCTCCAGAAACTGGCGACGATCCGGATTGAAGCGACTCACTATCTCGCCTTTATCCAGCACAAACTTGAAGCGGTAGTCGGCGTAGTAGGTGTAGGCCGGGGTGATGATGCCTGCCATCTCAAGATAGACCAGCAGGGTTTTAAGGGGCAACTGGCGGATATTGGTGTCGTTGGAGAGACGCAGCAGGGTGAATTCCCACTCGCTCCCGCTCTGTTTGATGATGGCAAGGAGCTGGAGGATGGCACTCAAATCCGGCGTATCGCCGTAGACGAAGTTCTCCAGCACCGGCAGCTGGCTCTGGTTGGCCAGCACAATACAGCGCGATGGCTGGCCATCCCGTCCGGCGCGGCCAATTTCCTGGCTGTAGTTCTCGATGGATTTGGGCAGATCGTAGTGAATGACCCGCCGGATATCTGCTTTGTCGATCCCCATGCCAAAGGCGATGGTGGCGACGATGCAATCCACCTTGCCCGCCATGAAGTCGTGCTGGATCTGACTGCGCAGCGCCGAGTCGAGCCCGGCATGATAGGCGCGGGCGTTGATCCCTTCTCTAATGAGTTGCTCGGCACAGGCTTCTGCGGTGTGTTGCAAGGTGACGTAGACGATGGTGGGGGCCGCCGGAGCGTTGGCCAGCTCCTGTGCGAGCCAGCTATCCCGCGCGTCGGGCGCCAGGGGAATGACCGCCAGATCAAGATTGGGGCGGTAGAAACCGGTGACCACGACCCCCTCCGGCGCGATGCCGAATTTGGTCTGCATATCCTGAATAACCGCCGGTGTGGCGGTGGCGGTGAGCAGCAGCACCTGCGGGATCTTCAGGTCATGGCGATAGCTCGGCAGCTTGAGGTAGTCGGGGCGAAAGTTGTGGCCCCACTCCGAGATACAGTGCGCCTCATCGACGACCAGCAGCGAGAGCGGCACTTGCTGGATAAAACGGCGAAAACGCTCGTTCTTGAGTCGCTCCACCGAGATCATCAGGATCTTGAGCTGGTCATCCAGCGCCTGCTGCATCACTCGTCGGCTCTCCTCCGGGCTCTGGCTAGAGTCGAGGGTAGCGGCGCTTATTCCCTTGCTTTTAAGGAAGGCGAGTTGATCGTGCATCAGCGCCAGCAGCGGCGATATAACCAGGGTCAGGTGAGGCAGGGCGAGGGCAGGCAGTTGATAACAGAGCGACTTGCCTGAGCCGGTGGGAAAGATGGCGGCGGCACTCTGACCTGCCAGCACCCGGCTGATCACCGCCTCCTGACCTGGCCTGAGTGCGGAGAAACCAAAATATTGGTTGAGCAGGGATGTGATCATGGCAAGGCTCCGCGGCAAATGGGGGATGATAGCACAGCGACACCGGTCACGGGTGGCACAGGAATGGTCGTGAGGGTGAGGGCAGAGAGTGTCGATAAAACGTACAAAAATGGGTGGTTGCGCTGTGGTTAAGGTTATGTTGCGGTTTTTTGTGATGGAAACGGGATATTTTTTGGTGAGTCTCTGGAAAAAAAAGATGGCGAATGGGATATTCCGTCATGCAATCCGGTGACTGGCGGATCGGCCCGACAGAAGGCTGGCCACAGACACCACATTCGGGCGACAGGGGTCTCCCGATGAGTGGTTGCAGACAGGACTCATGATTCATGCACTACGGTGCTTAGGGACTTTTTTGATGACACAACAACACCCCCTCCTTCGGCTGGTCAATAGCACCAGCCTGGTCAGCCAGATCCTGGTTGGTCTGGTATTCGGTATCTTGCTGGCACTGTTTGCGCCCGAGTGGGCGAAAACGGCAGGTCTGCTTGGCAGTCTGTTCGTTGGTGCACTGAAAGCGGTAGCTCCGCTGCTGGTATTCGTACTGGTGATGGCGGCCATCATTGGTCACAAGCAGGGTCAGAAGACCAATATTCGCCCGCTGCTGGCGCTCTACCTGTTTGGTACCTTCTCTGCGGCCGTGGTCGCGGTGATTGCCAGCTTCCTGTTCCCCTCCAACCTCCATCTGGTGGCCAATACTGCCGAGATCACCCCGCCCGGCGGGATCACCGAGGTACTGCAGACCCTGCTGTTCAACGTGGTGACCAACCCGGTCAAGGCGTTGATGGATGCCAACTATATCGGGATCCTTGCGTGGGCCATCGGTCTGGGTATCGCCATGCGCCATGCCAACGAGAGCACCAAGGCGCTGATCACTGACCTGTCTCACGGTGTCTCCGCCATCGTGAAAGCGGTGATCCGCTGTGCTCCGCTCGGGATCCTGGGTCTGGTTGCCTCCACTCTGGCAGAGACCGGCTTCGATGCCCTGTTTGGCTATGCTCAACTGCTGGTGGTGCTGATCGGCTGCATGCTGTTTATCGCCTTTGTGGTCAACCCATTGATCGTCTTCTGGAAGATCAAGCGCAACCCCTATCCGCTGGTGCTGACCTGCCTCAAAGAGAGCGGCGTGACCGCCTTCTTTACCCGCAGCTCTGCCGCCAACATTCCGGTCAACATGGCGCTGTGTGAAAAACTGCGTCTTCCCAAAGATACCTACGCGGTCTCCATCCCGCTGGGTGCCACCATCAATATGGCGGGTGCCGCTATCACCATCACTGTGCTCGCCATGGCGGCGGTACATACCCTGGGGATGGAAGTGGACATGGCAACGGCCATTCTGCTCTCCGTGGTCGCCACCATCAGTGCCTGTGGCGCTTCCGGTGTGGCGGGCGGCTCCTTGCTGCTGATCCCGCTGGCCTGTAGCCTGTTTGGCATCAGCAATGACATCGCCATGCAGGTGGTAGCAGTCGGCTTTATCATCGGCGTGCTGCAGGATTCTGCCGAGACGGCGCTGAACAGCTCCACCGACGTGCTGTTCACCGCCGCTGCTTGCATGGCCGAAGATGAAACCCTGCTGGAACCTTCCGCGCTGCCCAGCAGCGAGGCGTGAGCCGGTAGCTCGATTTTTCGATTCAGCCCCTCTCTGTGAGGGGCTTTTTATATCAGCGGGCCTAAATGTGTTGAGGAGAGGAGTGCGCAAGAAAACATTCATTTTGATGAAATGTTTGGTTACAAATAGCCGACAGACAGTGCGGGTGCTGCCCCGTTAAAATAGCTGCGGAATAATAAGGTTCAGGCTAAAAAACGAGATTAAATAATGAAAAAAACTACGCTTTCGTGGGCAATTATTGGTGCATTAGGTTTGGTTGGTTGCGGTGGTGGTGGCGGAGATAGTGGTGGTGGTGGTACCACGCCACCGGAGCCGCAACCGAGGGCGCTGCCGGTGGCTGGCGTCTATCTCCCCGTCCTGATGGACGCTCAGGGGCAGTTAATCAACCGTCCGGTCAACGACAGTTATCGTGCGGTCGGTCTTGTCTATCCGGCGTCCACAGAGGGCACGGGTTGGGCGATGAACATTGCTGAGAAAAGAAGTGCCACAGTCAGCACTTATACCTTCCCTCAAGGCTTCTCTTCTCTGAATAAAGGTGAGGGTTACCCACTGACGTTGTCGTTGCTGGTGAACAAAAGCCAACCCAGTACCTTCGACTCGGCTGAGCAAAAGTCCAATACCAATGTCGATGGGTTGGTCAAGGTGGCGTCTGTGCCAGATACGGCGGGAAGCAGCCAGTCACTCTGGGTACTCGATTATCGACCCGTCAAAGCCAAAATCGATTCTGCACTCACTATTCAGAATTGGGGCGGCCAAGTGGCATTGCAGCCGATGGTCACTGCGCCTATCAACGCGGACTCCTGGTACAACCTTGGGGAGAGTGCACTGTTTCAAGATTTCAAAACCGAGCGCAGCAACAATGGTTTGGGGATCAAGCTGACCATCCTGTTTAAAGAAGGGTGTTCTGTAAGCGGTGAGACAGAGGCCAACACTCAAGGTTTGAACAAGCTGACGTTGACTGGTTGGAACAATCGGTCATGCAGTTTCAATACCTTGACAGGGCCTGCTGATATCAAAGAGGGAAAAATTTATGAGGGGCTCTGGGAAAAAAGGATGCGCGAATTTGCCGATCGCAACGCCAGTGTCACTGCATATCTGACCATGAAACCGGGTAGCAATGGTCAGAAAGACACCCTGGTGCTCGGTATTCCGGAAATCACCGGTATCACGCCGTTCCTGTTGGAAGCGCAACCACTCTAATCAGCCAGAGATAGTGCGTGTTTATCAAGAGATGCCAGTCGCTTACCCGACTGGCATTTTTGTTGGTCGAGGTTCGGTGCGAAGCCCTGAAACATCATGATGTGGTTGCCGGATAAGGGTTGTTTCCTTGGTTGTTGTGTGAGTTCAGGTGCTGTGGCTGCAATAACTGCGTGATGAGTGGCAAGACTATTCAGGACGGGACAACGCAATAAAAAAAGCCAGCCGAGTGTTCGGCTGGCTTTTTGCTATCAGCGGCAGGTAGGGGATTAACCGACCAGCTGATAGAGGATGGCGGAGATGGCGATCATGCCCATGGTTGCAACGAAGACGTTGCTGATATGGCCCTGATATTTCGCCATAGCCGGTACGCGCTTGATGGCGTACATCGGCATGATGAACAGGATGGTAGCGATGATCGGGCCGCCCAAGGATTCAATCATGCCCAGGATGGAGGGGTTTGCAATGGCAGTGCCCCACAGGGTCAGGATGAAGAAGGCGATGATGAACATCTCGACTTTCTTGGCGTTCGGCTCTTTGCCGGACTTGCGCATGTTCTGCACGATCATCCCTTTCAGACCTTCACGGGCACCCAGATAGTGGCCGAAGAAGGAGGAGACGATGGCGACGAACGCAACCAGCGGACCGAAGTAGGAGATGATGGGGCTGGCATGCTGGTTCGCCAGATAGGAGAGCACGGCGATGTTCTGAGCTTTGGCTTCAGCCAGCTGAGCCGGTGTCAGGCTCATGACGCAAGAGAAGACGAAGAACATCACGAAGCCCAGCAGCACCATGGCGGTACGCTTGAGGATGGCATCGGCTTTCTCGACAGCCTGATCACCGTGGTCGCGGCGCTGGGCCAGGGAGAAGCTGGAGATGGCCGGGCTGTGGTTGAAGGAGAAGACCAGTACCGGGATGGTCAGCCACAGGGTAGTGGCGAAATCCTTGGCAGAGGGCACTTGCTCCAGCGCCGCGCCGGTCCAGTCCGGAATGAGGTACAGAGAGATACCGGCCAGAATGGCGATCAGCGGATAAACCAGCAGCTCGGTCACTTTCAGCATCAGCTTTTCACCGGCCAGCATCACCGACATCATGCCCATGATCAGCACGATGGAGAGGATCCAGCGCGGCGGGGCACTCATCTGCAGCTGGTTGACCATGAAGCTTTCGACGGTGTTGGTGATACCCACGCCGTAGATCAGCACGATGGGGTAGATGGCGAAGAAGTAGAGCAGGGTGATTAATTTACCAGCACCCACGCCAAAGTGCTCTTCCACCACTTCGGTGATGTCTGCATTTGGCTTTTTGGAGGAGAGCACGAAGCGGGCCAGGCCACGGTGGGCCAGATAGGTCATGGGACCTACCAGCAGCGCCATGACGACCAGCGGCCAGAAACCGCCCATACCCGCGTTGATCGGCAGGAACAGGATCCCCGCGCCAACTGCGGTCCCGAACAGACTGATGACCCACGTAGAGTCGCGTTTTTCCCAACGAGTGGTTTGAGTAGAGCTGATCCCTTGCTCTGTTGACGCCGCAACTCCCTGCGTGCCAGTGACTGTGTTTGACATCTATCTCACCCCGAATGTGTGGTTCTTATTAAGTCGGCGCAAGGATACGGTTTTTCTAATCAAAAATGTTGATCAAATTCATCTTTACGGCACGAAAAACCGCACTTTCTTATGGAAATGTGATCAAAACAAGAAAAATTCAATTATTGTTTATCAATTGGCACGTTATTTTAGTGTTAATGATTAAATCTCGCCCAGCCAAATGTAGGTAAATTGTTATTTTGCGAGATGCTGGGCTAGCTGGTTGATCATGCTGGCGGTGGCCCCCCAGATAAAGTGCTGTTGCCAGGGGATCCAGTAGATGGTATGCGCTTTCCCCCCTCTGGAAAGGGTCAGGGGGATGTGGTTACGCCGATCCAGCAGATGGGTCAGCGGCACTTCAAAGGCGTGATCCACCTCATCCGGACTCAGAATGAGGGGATAGTTGCCATCGAGCAGCCCCAGCACCGGCAGTACCTCGAATCGTGACACCGTATTGAGCGGGTTGAGGGTGCCGATCACTTCAATAAGTCGGGCCGGAATGCCGAGCTCCTCTTCGGTCTCCCGCAGCGCCGTGGCAATCAGGTTCTCGTCGCCGGGATCCTGTCGCCCGCCGGGAAAGCTGATCTGCCCCCCATGATGACGTAGCCGTGGGCTGCGCCGGGTCAATAACACGCTGAGCCCCTCGTCGCGCATCACCACCGGGATCAACACCGCCGCCGGACTGAGCCCGCCGATGGCGAGGCGATGGGCCGGGGCGGGTCGCTGCAACTGGAAGCGGGTCAGCAGTTCGTGGCGATCCATGGCGGGGAGCTCTCCTGTGCGTTGGCCAGACAGTGGGGAGGGTTACAGCGCCGAGAGGGGCGGCAGAATGCGGGCGACCTTGTCATAGGTCTCCTGATATTCGCTGTCGGCGTCGGAGTCGGCGATGATGCCGCCACCGGCCCAGCAGTGCAGACGACCCGCTTCGGCGATCAAAGTGCGAATGCAGATGCTGGTGTCCATCCGGCCATGCTGGCTGAGATAGCCGATGCTGCCGCAATAGGCATTGCGGCGCTGGGGCTCAAGCTCTTCGATGATCTCCATAGCCCGGATTTTGGG